>JAERMN010000119.1 GCA_016844625.1 Deltaproteobacteria bacterium | reverse complement strand
TCGTTAGGTCGGCACGGTCGCTCTGCGCACCGTTTAGCGACGGGAACAAATAATCGCGGTTTCCAAACCGGTATCAAGCACAACGCATCAGCCCAATTCCTTGAGTTCCGCCTCAGCCCTTTCCAACCACAATCCCATTTCCATCTCACGCATCATTGCGACGCCATTGGCGAGATGCGCCTTCGCTTGTTCCAAATCACCGGTGCGCCGGTACAGTTTGCCCAGACCAATGTGGCAATGCGCGATGAGCGGGCGCATGCCGAGCTCCTCAGCAAGTGTAACAGCCTGCATGTAGTGCTGCTCGGCCTTCTCGACATCCGGCGGATCGTGACGGGAAGCGAGTTCGCCCAACAACCGTAGCACCCATGCCTCGTTACCCCGTTCCTTATGGGTGCGCGAGAGATCGAGTGCACGCTGAGCCGATTGGATCGCGTCCTCTGTCCGGCCAGCCAGAAGATAACCTTCGCTCAACCACGCGGTTTGGAGCGCTTCCTCAATTGTTTGGCCGGTCCTGACACCCTGCTTAACGGCTTCCTCCAGGAGCGCGAGGGCCTCACTGACTCGTCCGCAATGAAGATACGCCTGGCCTAAAGACGACGCCATGCGTGGCAGCTGAGCTGGTACCTGCCTCAACCGACAAACTTCTACAGCACGCTCCAGTAGCGGGATGGCCATAGCTAGATTTCCCTTGATGAGATACAGATGTCCGATTCCCCAATAAGCCATTGCAATGCTCCAAGGATGATTGACCGCCTCGGCGATTTCGATCGCTTCTTTTCCCGGAGAGACCCCTTCGTCGAACTGCCCCAGGTCGGCAGCGCAGCGAGCCAATCCGGCACGAGAGGTAGCGGCTTGAAAAGCAGCCATGCCGAATCGCTCGTACAGCAGATCGCCTTTAAGTGATCCGATCGTCCATCTGCAGAATTCAATAGCCCGAGGATAATTACCCAGAAACTCATAGGCTCTCCCAAGGCGGCTGTTTATTTGAACTTGAAGAGCAAAATCCTGGAGGGCAGTAGCGGTGGAGAGAGCGCGCTCCCCGGACTCGATCGCACTCATATGGTCGCCGACCAGATAGGAATACGACATGATATCGGCAGTAATCCGTAGCAGGCGCCGCTGATCGCCGAGGGTTTCTGCCAGGGCTTGGGCCTCGCGCAGACGCTCAATCGTCGCTTGACGATCTGCCAGGGCCACCAGCGAAGGTCGAAGATCCAACCGAACATCGATGGCTTGCTCTAGAGTCTCGCGACTTTGCGGCAGATGACGTAAGGCCACGAGCGCCTGCTCTAAGTTTACGACCGCTTCTTGGTGCGCCCATCGCGCGGCCGCCCTTGCCCCCGCTTGCCGCTGGTAAGCCACAGCCTTTCCCCATAATTCGCCGCGAAACGCGTGATGTGCGAGACGCTCGACCTGCTCGATCAGCCGATCAGGATGTAGCGTCTCTATGGCTTCCACGATCCGCGCGTGCAGAGCGCGCTGGCGCTCGTGGAGAAGACTTCCGTACGCCACTTCGTGGGTGAGCGCGTGCTTGAAGGTGTATTCCAGATCAGGAAACAGACTGGTCTCGTAAAGAAACTCCGCCCCTTGGAGGTGGGTGAGGCCGCGACGGAGTTCCTCGTCAGATAATTCAATGATGGCCTGCAGGAGGGAGAACGGAACATCCTTGCCGATGACCGCGGCTGATTGTAGGAGCTGCTTTCCCTGGGGCGGCAGCCGGTCAATGCGCGCGGCAAGCACTGCTTGAACCGTCGCCGGCACCTGGGTGCTCTCGACCTTTTTCTCCAGATGATAATTCCCTCGCTCGCCCGCCAGAACTTTTGTCTCCACCAGGGTCCGAACGCTTTCTTCCAGGAAAAAAGGGTTGCCCTCGGTTCGTTCGATCAAAAGCTCTTTGAGGGATTGAAGTCCGTGGTCAGTCCCAAGAACTGAATTGAGAATCTCCCCCGCGCTCTCAGGCGGTAGCGGATCAAGCCGCAGTTGGGTGTAGTAAGTCTTGCTTCCCCAACCATGCTGGTACTCTGGACGATAGTTGACCAGGAGGAGGAGCCTGCTCGTCGGCAGACTTTCCACCAAGCTCTCCAGCATCGCCTGGGTCTCAGAGTCGATCCAATGAAGATCCTCGAAGAGCAGGATCAGCGGCTGGACCTGACTCTCTCGAAGCAAAAGCCGCTTGACGGCGCCGAGAGTATGCTGACGGCGTTGGGAAGGATCGAGTGCCTGCCAAGCGGCGTCATCAACCGGCACATCTAAAAGTGCCAGGAAAGCCGGTAGCGTGGACTCCAGAGATTTATCCAGCGTGAGCAGCTTGCCGGTCACCTTCTCGCGAATTTCGCGGTGATCATCGCGATCCTGAATTTTGAAGTAGGCTTTGAGGAGATCAATAACGGGCAAATAGGGCGTGGCTTTTCCATATGAAACTGACCCGCTTTCGAGGATCAACCATCCTTGCGTCCGATGCGAATGAGTGAACTCGAAGAACAGCCGTGACTTACCCAGACCCGGTTCTCCGACTACTCCGACCACCTGACCATGGTCTGAGCGTGCTTGTTCAAGCGCTTTTCGAAGCTGCTCGGTTTCAGCATCGCGCCCGACAAAGCGCGTGAGTCCGCGCGCGGCTGCGGCTTGCAGGCGAGAGCGCGCGGCTGCAACTCCCGTAACTTCATAAACTTCCACCGGCTCAGTTAATCCCTTGACGCTGACCGGACCGAGTGGTTTCACCTGCACGTAGCCTTCCGCCAATCGCAAAGCATCCGGCGTCATCAAAACCGATCCCGGCGTCGCCATCTGTTCCATGCGCGCAGCCAAATGCACGGTCTGCCCGACCGCCGTGTAGTCCATCTTCAAATCGTTGCCGATCGATCCCACCACTACTTCGCCGGAATTCAAACCGACTCTGATTTGAATCGGCACACCTTCGGTCCGCCGCACTCCGTCCGCATAGCGTTGCACCGACTCCTGCATTCGCAGCGCCGCGTAGCAGGCGCGCACCGCGTGATCTTCGTGGGAAAGCGGCGCGCCAAACAGCGCCATGATGCCGTCGCCCATCAAATTGCTGACGGTCCCCTCGTAGCGATGCACCGCTTCCATCATGTGCTCGATCACCGGATCGAGCAGCTTGCGCGCCTCCTCCGGATCACGGTCAGCCAGCAATTCCATCGACCCCTTCATGTCGGCGAACAGGACCGTGACCTGCTTACGCTCGCCTTCGAGGGCGCTTTTGGATGTCAGAATCTTTTCGGCGAGATGCTTAGGCGTGTAAGTTTCAGGTGACGCGAACTTGGCTGAAGTCGCCGCTTGTGTAAGCAACGACCCGCATTGACCGCAGAATTTATTTCCCGGAGGATTTGCCGCGCCACAAGCGGCGCATGCCGACTCAAGCCGCGCGCCACATTCGCCGCAAAACTTTACACCGGCGGGATTGTCATGCTGGCAGCGAGGACATTTCATTGAAGCGCTTTCCTAATCCAGATTGCTTTAGAATCAATCGACCGGCAGAGCTTAGTTTGTAGCAAACCAACGGTCAAGCACCAGTTTTACTTGCGTTATGGGGTGAATCGACGCAGCGGCGCTTGGTTTCCAACGCTTCGCATATTGTGGGCACAAGATATATCTAGTAACATGAAAAAGTGGAATGGCGCATCGACTGTTTTCGCGAGGCCAGCGGAAGATCGCCGGTCGAGTCCTTTATCGATGCACTGTCGACAGACACACCCTGGTCAGAATCGATATGCTGCGATCGCTCGGAATATCCTTGGGCCGGCCCTGGGTGGCCCCACTGGGGAAAGGACTTTGGGAGTTGAGAATAAGAACTCGCCGGCAACTTCGCATCCTATATTTTCTCAGCACGGAGAGAACCTTTGTTTTGCTTCACGCCTTTGTAAAAAAGACCCGTGCAGTACCTGAATCAGAAATTCGCATCGCGACACGGCGCATGAGACAATATATCGGGAGGTAATAAAGATGGATGATTTTCAAAAACAGCTGCGCCGATTGCGCGGCAATCCAACTTTCGCCGCGGCGTTTGACAAGAAACGCGCAGAAGCTGAAGTGGCCTTCCAAATCCGCCGCTTACGAGAGAGCAAAGGTTGGAGTCAGAAAGATTTGGCGAAAAAAGCCGGCTGCAGCCAGCAAGCGATATCGGCGGTCGAACAGGCCGGCTACAAACGCCACTCACTCCCACTCTTACGCCGTATCGCCCAAGTCCTCGATGCGGATGTCGTCGTCGCGCTCGTTCCTAGAAAAGCAGCATGATCCGATAACAGTTCGCCGCCGGCTCCTCCTCCCAAACTCGCCCCGTTCGAAGTTCGAGATTCAATATGTTAGGGTGTCCTACCTTCCGAAAGTGGCAATTCGTCTGGGCTTGGTAGTGCCCAATGGTGTCCTCCCCAAAGGGTCGGGCGTTTAGATGCAACAGAGCGGCTCGTGCTTATGTGATGGGTCCGATTGTTGAACCACAACGGTATCTGCAGAGACGTTGCAGCATAATGAACGTCTACACATAAGTATTTTAAGGAGCCTCACTATGACAGTACAGTTTACTGATTTTAACTTGCAGCCGGGATTGACGCGCGCGCTTACCGAGCTCGGCTACACGACGCCCACGCCGATTCAAGCTGGCATGATTCCGCTCATGCTCACCGGCGTCGACGTTATCGGCCAAGCGCAAACCGGCACCGGTAAAACCGCCGCCTTCGCGCTGCCCATTCTGCACAATTATCAACCGCGCAAAACCCCGCAGGCATTGGTGCTCACGCCTACTCGTGAGCTAGCTCTGCAAGTGGCCGAAGCGATGCAAGGCTACGGACGCCACATAGGAGCAAAGGTGCTGGCCGTCTATGGCGGTCAGGGTTTTAGCCAGCAGATCATGCAGTTGCGCCGTGGCGTCGATATTGTCGTCGGCACACCAGGGCGTTTGCTCGATCTGCTGGACCGAAAGATTTTGGATTTTAGCGCCATCAAGACTGTCGTGCTCGATGAAGCGGATGAGATGCTGAAGATGGGATTTATCGACGATGTCGAAGCCATTTTAGCCAAGACCCCAGCGACGCGTCAGACCGCGCTGTTTTCCGCCACCGTACCGGCGCCGATCCGCCGTCTGGCCGATAAGTACATGCGAGCACCGGAGTCTGTGACCATTCAGCGCGGTCAAGTCACCGCGGTGGCCATTGAACAGCGCTATTACGTTGTGCGCCAGTCCGATAAAATTGCCGCGCTAACCCGCATCCTGGAAAACGAAGATGTGAAGCGCGCGTTAATTTTCGCGCGCACGCGCATCGGCACCGCCGAATTGGCCAATGCATTGACCCAGCAAGGTTTCCCTGCCGAAACTTTGAACGGCGATCTCACCCAGGAAGCCCGCGAGCGTGTGCTGGGTCGCTTTCGCAACGATAAAATACAGATATTGGTCGCCACCGACGTCGCTGCGCGCGGCCTCGACATCGACGACATCTCCCATGTTTTTAACCATGACCTGCCCAGTGAAGTCGAGGTCTATGTCCATCGTATCGGCCGCACCGGCCGCGCCAGCAAGACCGGCATCGCCGTGTCATTAGTCACGCCCGCTGAGCGCGCCCATTTGCAGCGCATCGAAGCTTTTACCCGGCAGAAATTTCTCCGCGCCACATTACCGAGCGTCGAAGACATTATGCAACGGCGCAACGCGCAACTGATCGAGCAAGTGAGCGTTTTTCTTAAACGCGGCCGGTTCAATCGTGAACGCGCGCTTGTCGACGAATTAGTCGCGCAAGGCCATGACCCGTCGGATGTCGCCGCCGCCGCGCTGAAACTCGCCCGCGGCGACGACAAGCAACGCACCATCGCACCGGTGGTTGAAGTGGAAGAGTCACGGGCAGCACCGAATAATCGCTATCAACGCGAACCGCGCCGCGGCAGCTATCGTGAAGAGAGGCGCGGCACACATGCATCGGCCGATTCATTGTCCCGGCCATCGTCGAAATCCGCGCCGCGCCATCGCGGTGACAAAGCTTCGCAGGAGTCGGGAATGGTGCGGCTAACCTTGAACGTCGGCAAAAGCCACGGCATCGGCCCCAGCGATCTGGTCGGCACCATCGCCTATCACGCGGACATCCCCGGCAACGCTATCGGCAAGATCCACATCGAAAACCAAAAGTCATTCGTCGACGTCCCCGGAGAACTCGTGCCACTAGTAATGAAGCAAGTCGGCAAATACAAAATCCGCAAGCAACCCGTAATAGTTTCCCTAGGCTAAAACAAAAGTGGCAGGAGCCCCGTGAGCTTCCTGCCACTTACTTCTCTCTCTTTAACTTTTTCTCTACTGCTACGCCGCGCTGCTGCGCGCCACCTTGCCGGGATAGACGCCGGTGTGCTTGCCTTTTTCCATGAGCACTTGCCCGTTCACCACGGTCCACTCGATCCCTTGAGCGAGTTGTTTGCGGCGCTTGGCGCCGCCCGGTAGGTCGTGCGCCTCGCCCGGTTCCAACGGGCTGATGGTCACGGGATCGAATACCATCAGGTCTGCGGCCAGGCCGGGGCGCACTAGCCCTCGGTCGGAGAATCCGAAGAGCGACGCCGGCACGAAAGTGAGCTTTCGGATGGCATCCTCCAACGACATGATTTCTTTCTCGCGCACCCAGTGCGACAACAAATAGGTCGAGTAGCTATAGTCGGTGCGAAAAACCACGTGGGCGCCGCCGTCCGACTGGCCGATGACGGTGTACGGACTGGTGAGCAGTGCGGTCATGGCGGCTTGGTCGCTGTTGACTTCGCGCCGTTCGAATTCTGTTTCGAGATTTTCTTCCAGCGCCAGGTCGAGAAACGCGTCGAGCACGTCTTGGTTTTGTTCCCGCGCGATCTCGGCCACGCTCTTGCCCGTGAGGTGCTGGTTCTTCGCCAGCGCCGGCTTGAACACGAACTGCAAGTCCCAGCGGCGCGTGAAGTCGCCGGCGCGGTTGGTATCCATCGGCGTCTCGACGGCCTCCCGATGCAGTTTGGCGCGGGTCGCCGGGTCGCGGAACAATTCTTTGCGCTTTTCGAGCGGCAACAGCATGACGTTTTTCCAGGTCGCCATGGCGTCAAAGTGTTGTGCGGTCTTGAGCGTGTAACGCAGGTCGCCGGGCCGAGGCATGACGAATTGGTAGGCGCGATGACCCTGGCGCATCATGCTCTCGGCGTCCGCCAACTGCTTACGCCATTTGTCCGGCGCCACCGCCTGCTGCGTGATGTTGCCATAGAAAACCGGCCGCCGGCTGGCCTTGGCTAGCTTCGTGCTGATATTGCGATCGCCGCCAAACTGAATCACCCCACGCCCCACTTCGTCCGCCACGCCCGCCACGGCGAAAATCTCTTCTTCCGAGGCGAGATTGGTCGGCGCCAGCCGGCCATTCCAATCGAAATGGCGCAGATTGCGCTCGAAAGAAATACCCACGGCGCCGGCCTCTAAACCCTCGCGGACGATCGCCTTCATGGCCGCAACCTCGTCATCGGTAGCGTGCCGCTCCTGCGACGCTTCACCCATTACATAGCGACGCACCGCCGAGTGGCCGATGAGCGAAGCGACGTTAATGCCAAGTCGTTGGTCCAGAGCATTGAGATACTCGGGGATTGTTTCCCAGGTCCAGTTAACCCCGGCCTGGATCGCTTCCAGCGGAATTGCCTCCACGTGGGACAGGACGCCGGCAAGCATCTCGCGATCTTCCCGATGGGCGGGGGCCATCGCCAGAGAACAGTTGCCCATGACGACGGTGGTAATGCCGTGATAGCAAGAGTAGGTGCAGAGCGGATCCCAGGTGACCTGGGCATCGTAATGGGTGTGGTTGTCGATGATACCGGGAGCGACCACCAAGCCATCCGCGTTCAGCACTTGGCGCGCCTCTCCAGTCACTTTGCCGATCTCGACGATGCGACCGCCGCTGACGGCAACGTCGCCGTGAAAGCCCGGCAGTCCGGAACCGTGAACCGTCAATCACCTTGCCGTTCTTGATAATCAGATCGTATGCCATTGTTCCTCCTATGCAGCGGGAAAGCACTAGCGCTGCTGGTTTGCGGATTTGAATCGTTGTCTCGTAGCGAACGTATTCGAGGACTCAGATTGTGTCAACAAGACACGCCGGCGAGGCCGCTGCTGCTGGAGAGCCGGCGTTTGTACGAGCATTTAACTCGTGTGCGTCATCGCTGAGTCGCCTCGGCGTGCAATCGTATGCCCAGCGCACTCACCACTTTTAAAATGGTGTCGAAGTCCGGACTGCGTTCTCCTGAAAGGGCCTTGTAAAGACTCTCCCGAGACAAGCCGGTATCGCGCGCCACCTGAGTCATGCCTCGCGCCCGCGCAATATCGCCGAGCGCCTTGGCGATAAAGGCCGCATCCCCTTTTGCTTCATCGAGACACGCCTCAAGGTAAGCGGCCATTTCTTCCGACGTTCGCAGGTGCTCGGCGACATCGTAACGAGTGGTTTTCGTTTTGCGCATGATGCTTCTCCTAAAGGTTGCGTGCGAGGCGCAAGGCGGTCTTGATGTCGGCGGACTGGGTGCGCTTGTCGCCGCCTGCCAGCAAAATCACTATTTCGCGCCCGATTTTTTTAAATACACCCGGTAGCCGGGGCCGTAGTCGATCCGCATTTCTGAAACTCCCTCACCGACCGGCTGGACATCGCCAGGATTACCCGTAGCGAGGCGCTCAATTCTCGCCTGCACTCTCGCCCGCGCACGCACATCGCGCAGCCCGTCAAGCCAATGAACGAAAATTTCGGTCTTGCGGATCTCAATCACGAGGCAGTGTAGCCACGTGACTACAGCATGTCAAGTGTAGAGGAGCAATGACGGCTGTTGCGATTTGGGATCATTACTCTGAGGACGGCGACCAACATTCAGGCACGACGCCAACTACTCGTGCTACGGAAGCGGCCCGCGTCTACTCTTTGTTCTTCAGCAGTTTTTTAAGATCGGCGAAAGGATTGTAAGTCGCCGGGCGCTCTTCGTCCTCATGCCCCGCGGTCGCGCCACTTGCGTCCCGATCCAAGGACCGTGAGTGCTCACTGTCGTGGCAGTACATGCATAGCAGTTCCCAGTTGCTGCCGTCGGGCGGATTATTATTATGGTTGCGGTCTTTATGGTGCACCGTCAACTCGTGAAGTTTTTTGCTGGTAAATTCTCGCCCGCACCAGGCGCATATCCACGGCAAGATCTTGAGCGCTTGATCGCGGTAAAGATTGCCCCGCCGCACCCGCATCTGCCGCGCCTCGGCAAGAATGTGCGCCAGTTCGCCGTCATTCGATCGGGTCGTCTTTGATGCCATTGCGAATCTAACGCACGCCTCTCTAAACCGCGCCGGTCGATAGTCAAACTGCTGTCGATTGGAATTTTATTACTGTGCGGGGCTCGCAGCAAGACTAACGAAAGAAAACAATGAAACGTCGGCTAGAATAATTGTCTCGATTGACAGCCTCAACGCATCTTGATATCCGGCCCTTGGAGGATCGCCATGGCACAGCAAGAAAATGCATTGATTGTCGGTAGCGGACCGGGATTGAGCGCATCGCTGGCAAGGCTGTTTAAGAAAGAAGGGATGAAGGTGGCGCTGGCCGCGCGCAACGTCAAGAAACTGGACGGCTTAGTCAAAGAAATCGACGGACGCGCGTACGCATGCGATGCGAGCAACCCAACGGACGTGAAAAACCTGTTTCAGTCGGTGAGCCAAGATCTCGGCGACCCCAATCTGGTGGTCTACAATGCCAGCGGTCGCGTCCGCGGTCCGGTCACCGAACTCGACCCCGAAGACGTGCGCCAGACAATCTTGATCACCTGTTACGGCGGGTTTCTCATCGGGCAGGAGGCTGCCAAAAGAATGCTCAAAGCCGGCAACGGCACGCTCCTGTTCACCGGGGCGTCCGCGAGCGTCAAAGGTTACGCCAACTCTCCGGCATTCGCCATGGGTAAAATGGGTTTGACCGGGCTGGTGCAGAGCATGGCGCGTGAGCTGCAGCCGCGAAATATTCATGTCGCTCAAGTGGTGATCGACGGCGGGATTAACAACCCGGAGCGCCCGGAACGGCGCACTGCGCGCGGTCCCGACGGTTGTCTCGACCCGGACGCCATCGCTCAAACTTATCTCCACCTGCACCGCCAGCACCGCAGCTCATGGGCCTCTCACATTGAATTACGGCCATGGTCGGAAAAGTTTTAGCAAAACAATTGGCGGAGTAGCGTATTCATATAGAAAACTGAATCGTTCAGTAAATATCGCAGTAGTAAAGCCTGGCGCTAAAGCGGCTCGCTAATCAGCAAAGAATCAAAGGCAGATACCTTGTGGATATCCAGGCGAGCTTCTGCAGGATGTGGAACGGATTGGACACAGAGTCGTGATAAAAAAGTCAGATCATCCCGCTCGAATCTGTCCCCTAGCAACAGCAAAATTAACGCTTTGACCCTGGAGCCACTGCTCGTTTTCGTTTGTGATGGTGATTGGCAGTTTGCACAACGTGATTGCCTGAGGCAGCACCGCTCATGTCCGAGAAAACCGAAATCGGCGCCGAGCCGAAACCATCCCTCGTCAACGTCACACACGTGGTTTATGCCCTGCACGCCCTGAGCCTCCTGATCGGCATAACGACCGCTGCGACAATCATCGGCGCCTTCGTCTTTGGCATGCCCTCGATCATCGCCGTTATCATCAACTACCTGAAGCGAGGCGCGGCGCGAGGCACCTTTCTCGAGTCACACTTTCGCTGGCAGATTCGGACATTTTGGTTTGGCCTCCTCTGGTGTCTGATCGGCGGATTTTTGTTTGTGACTTTCATAGGCATTCCGCTTGCGGTGGTGGTTTTCATCGCCGCCGGCCTGTGGGTCATCTACCGGATCGCTCGCGGCTGGCTGGCGCTGCGGCATCGCAGACCGATGTATACCAACCCCTGACCGCGGATCCGTCCTTGTTCATGGCATGGAACCGAGCACACTCTTGAGGGTAGGTATAGATATTTCTATCGATATCGAGAACAATGATGGCCGAAGACTCACTAATCCCCCTGACCGAGGAAGTCACACGATGACGCACGTCCCTAACAACCCTGCCGCCGCACGATTCGCCTTCGACAATACCTATGCGCGCGAACTTGCGGGTTTCTACGTAACCTGGAAGGCGGCGCAAGTGGCGCAGCCTAGGTTGGTTAAGCTCAACCATGAGTTGGCCGAGGAATTGGGGCTCGATGCCGATGCTCTCGAATCCGAGGAAGGCGCGCGGATCTTTGCCGGCAATGAGACGCCCGAGGGAGCGTTGCCGCTGGCTCAAGCCTACGCCGGCCACCAGTTCGGCGGCTTCTCGCCCAAACTTGGCGACGGGCGGGCGCTGCTCCTGGGCGAGGTGATCGACCGCAACGGACATCGTCGTGACATTCAGCTCAAAGGATCGGGGCCCACTCCCTTTTCGCGCGCTGGCGACGGCCGGGCGGCACTCGGGCCCGTGTTGCGTGAATATCTAATCGGCGAAGCGATGCACGCGCTTGGTATCCCGACGACCCGCGCGCTGGCCGCAGTCCTCACAGGCGAGCCCGTCTTTCGCGAGGGTGCGCTGCCGGGCGCGGTTTTGACGCGCGTTGCGGCCAGCCACATCCGTGTCGGCACCTTCCAATTGTTCGCTGCCCGCGGTGAGCCGGCCAAGGTGCGTCGCCTGGCCGATTACGTAATCGATCGCCATTACCGGGAGCTGAAGGGCCACGTAAACCCCTACCTGGGATTGATTGAGCGCGTGTGCGAAAAACAAGCGGCGCTCATTGCCAGCTGGATGCATGTGGGCTTCATCCATGGCGTGATGAACACCGACAATATGGCGATCTCAGGTGAGACCATCGACTACGGCCCATGCGCCTTCATGGATCATTATGATCCAGCCACAGTCTTCAGCTCCATCGACACGCAGGGCCGCTATGCCTACGCCAATCAGCCAAGGATCGCGCAGTGGAACCTGGCGCGGCTGGCGGAGACTCTTGT
>JAERMN010000583.1:3680-4587 GCA_016844625.1 Deltaproteobacteria bacterium | reverse complement strand
TTGTACAAAAAATACGGCTTAGACGTCGAGTCGATCTTCATTCCCGCTTCATCGACCAACGTCGCCGTTCTCGTCGCCGGCCAACTGAAATTCGGCAACGGCACCGGCGGCACCATCGCCAGCGCCGCCGTCAGCGGCGCCAACTTGGTCGCCGTCGCCTGTTTCATGAACACGCTGCCCTATGAATTGATCGTCCAAGATTCGATCAAGACGGCGCAGCAACTCAAAGGCAAGAGCCTCGGCATCAGCCGCATCGGCAGCTCGTCGGACGTGATCGCGCGGGTATTTCTCAAAAATCTTGGTTTGGAACCGGACAAAGACGTGGCGATCATCCAAGTGGGCGGCGGCGGTGAACGAGCCGCGGCATTTCGCACCGGCAGGATCGCCGCGTTTCCCGCGCCTCCCGGAGTCTTGCATCTGACCAAAGGCATGCCACAGCGGGTCTTGATCAGCACCGCGGAATTTCAAAAGCCCTACCCGTTTCCCTATATCTGTGGCACGACGACGAAAAGTTTTCTGGCCTCCAACCGTCCGACCGTGAAGCGCTTGGTCATGGCGCTCACCGAAGGCGTGCAGTTCTTTAAGACGCGCAAGGAAGAGAGCAAACAAATCCTCGCGAAATATTCCCGGCAAAACAACGAAGCCTACTTAGAAGCCGCCTACGAGATCAACGCCAAGCTCTTGGATCGAGTGCCCTACGTCGGGCGCGAAGGCATGGATATCCAGCTCAAAGACGCGCTGTCGAAGAAACCGACCTCAACGGTGAAAGTCGACGACATCGTCGACGACTCCATCGTCGCGGAACTGGAGAAGGAAGGGTTTATCGACAAGCTCTATAAGCAGTAACGGATTTCGAGTCTCAGATTTCGAGTCTCGGGTCAATCGACCCAGACTGACGGTTTGAACT
>JAERMN010000583.1:0-3657 GCA_016844625.1 Deltaproteobacteria bacterium | reverse complement strand
TTGAACGATTTGAACCCGCTAGCAGTTATTTCCACAGCTGCTCAAAGAACCCTGAGCGCTTCACCTCGTCAACATAGCGGTTGTCATAGTACGCCGTCAGCGGCGTGGCCGCGGCCATTTTGGCGTCGGCGAGATTGCTTTGCACCATTTGCTTGACCATGCCGCGCAGCGCCGCCTCCGGGACGAAGCCCTCCTTGGCAAAATTCTCCGTCGCGAAGCGATACACTTGCTCCACTAAATCAGCATCGCTCATGGGCATCCATTTACTCATCACCTTCCTGGTAAATTCCCTGTCCGTCTGGATAATCTTTATTGCCTCCGCCGTGCCTTTGATCGTCTTAATCACGGTATCCTTGTCTTTTTCCGCAACCGACCGGCGCGCGACGATACCGTTAGTGATAAACTCAGTAAGCTTGGCCAGCTCGTTCGGTGACATGAGTTCGTTATACCCCATTTTCTTGAGCTGAAAATTATACGGCGGCGAGAACACCGCCCCGTCCACCGAGCCGCGGCTCAACCCTGCAAAAGCCTCGGGCTGACCGCCCATTTGGAGAATCGTGACGTTCTTGATGCCGTAACCATCCAGCACGGTTTGCAGGGCGAAATGGGTCACGGTGCCGAGCCGGCTCACGCCGATTTTCTTGCCCGCCATGTCTTCGGGTTTTTTAATTTCAGCTTTCACCATGATCGATTGGGTAAAGCGCGGCACCATCGCCGTGATGTGGATGATATCGCCGCCTCTGAGAATATTTGCAATTACCGCCGGCCCGCCTGAGCCCGCTACATCCGCGGCGCCCGATAGCATGGCGTTAAACAGCGCCGAAGAAGCGCCGATAAAAACCGGATCGAAGTCGATCCCATGTTTTTCGAAGATGCGCGCGTCCTTGGCGACAAACCAGGGAAGACAGTTCAGACCGATGGGCGAAAAAGGAAAAGGGACTTTTTTGAGAGCCTGGGCGTGCAACGTCGCGCTGGACGACAGGAACATAACCAGGAGTAGAATCAGGGTGAGTTTGAGCACGGCCCTAAGCGTTAGCGTAGAAGACGGAAAATCAAACGAGTCTTTCATCTCGGATGCCCCTTTTCTTCTGTACGGCTGACGCTTTATTACATTTCGGTCTCTACTGTCAATGCAGATCTACTGCTCGTTGCTGCCGCACCTGGGCGGGTTTAAACGGCTTGAACGATTTGAACGGCTTGAACCGTTTGAACGACTCGTTCTTAGGCCCCTTTGAGATGTTTCGAGAAAAATCCGAACGTCCGCGGCCACGACGCCTTCGCCGCGTGCTCGCGATAGTTCGCCGAACCGAAATTTGCAAAGGCGTGGGCCGCGTTGGCATAGGAGTGAAATTCATGGAGTTTGCCAAGACGCGTCATCTCAACGTCAAGCTTCCTCATGTCTGCCGGTGATGGATTTTTATCGTCTTCGCCGAAGTGGCCCATGATCGGACAGTGAATTTGCACCGTGCGATCGAAGGGCGACGGGCCATCGCCCCAGGCATGGAACGGATCACCGCCGTAATACATCACGCCGGCTTTAAGATCGGCATTCACCGCCGACATGAGATACACCGCGCGCCCGCCCATGCAGAAACCGACGATACCGATGCGAGCGGAGTCGACGGCAGGATGCGACTTCAGCAAGCCGATGGTTGCATTGATATCCGCAATCACATTCTGATCGGTGAGCCGCATGCGCCGCGTCGGCGCGTCGTCTTTACAGCCGGGCGGGTCGCGCTGATAGAGATCCGGCGCCGCGCCGACAAATCCCTCGCCAGCGACCATGCGCGTGAATTCGAGGAAATCGTCGACACCAGTCTGTCCTTGCACCACGACGATACCGGGAACTTTGCTCGAACCATCAGGCGCGCTCACGTACGTGCGCATGTTTGAGCCATCGACTTTTACGTTTTCCCATGAAGCAGCCATGACCTACCTCCACGGCTTAATAACAAAGGGATATCTAAAACCCGCCCCTTGCGGATGCAGATTTTCTTTGCGTCCTTTGCCTTGCTATGCATAAAATTCTGCGCGGCTTGCGCAAATTTTCCGGTGATCTGGAATACTCGAACACGGGGATTAACTCCCGCCAAGCATGTCCTGAGTAAAATCGAAGGGGCGCAAAGTACGCCAAGTTCGGAAGGGATGTCATTTCGACCGAAGGGAGAAATCTTTGTTAGATCCCTCGCATTCGCTCGGGATGACGGGACTTGGCCCGTCACCTTTGCGGCCTTGGCGTCCCTTCGACGAAGTTTACCCTGAGCTTAGTCGAACGGGCTCAGGACATGCTTTGCGGGAAATATTCCGACCGCATTGAATGTTTTTTGCGCACTTTGCGTTCTTTGCGGCCAATCTTCTTTTCCGATTCCCATCTCATCCCCGCCCCTGAAACACTTCGCCGGCGCGGACGGTCCACTTCGCGGCGATGCGCTGAGCGTGGGTTTTCTCGCCGCCTACCGAATCGCGGAGCTTGGTCGGTTCGTTGACGATCTGCAACACCGCGATGTCCGCTTCGCGGCCGACTTCCAAACTGCCGATGCGATCTTGCCAGCCAACCACGCGGGCGGCATCGACGGTACAGCTGGCGATGATCTTCTCCAAGCTCAGGCCATGCAGATCGGAGCTGATGACATCGGGGATGATGCCTTCGCCCATGGCGCGCTCGACCAGAGCGAAATCGAAGTGGCCGCCGGCATGGCCGACGTCGAAGATCACGCCGCGCTCCTTGGCCTTGCGAACCAGCGGTAAAAGTTTTCCCTTGTCGTCGATGATCGACGGCTTTTTCGGCGTATAGCAGTGCGTGATGATGTCGCCCGGGCGCAAAGTGTCGGCGATTTCGTCCATGCCGATCGCCGTGTCACCGACGTGCACCATCATCGGCGTGCCGGTCGCTTCTCCCGCTTTGATGCCGAGCCGGAGCGCGGCGCGGCTGTTTTCGCCGATGGATTTTTTGTGCAGGCGAATTTTGATGCCCACGCCGATATCGCGGTTGTCGATCACCGCTTGCGCCGAGCCATCGCTATCGGCGAAACCCAAATCCAGCAACTCCCCCGGTTCATTCAAAACTCCATGCTGCGCTAAGGCGACGAAACCGAGCATGCGAGTTTTCGATTTTTCGTAGACCAATTTTCGAAAGCCGAGGAAATTCACTGGCGGCAAAGCGCGTCGAGGTCGCAGCCATAGGGATTCACGCCCCAGTAGCTATGCACGTGAAAGTCGATCAAGCCCGGCGTAACGTAACAACCGGCAACATCGATGACCCGCTTCACGCCGGCACGCGGAATGTTCGCTTGAATCGCCGTGACGCGATCACCTTTGACGCCAACGTCGAGTTTCTGATTAGTCTTCGTCGCAGGATTGAGGACAGTGCCGCCGGTCAGAAGTAAATCGAATAGATCGTTCATGACGAGACCTCATTCAAATTAACTTCCTCGCCCTCCTTTGGAGGGAGAGGACAGAGGTGAGGGTGGGCTCGGACTTTGACCCTCACCCTCGCCCTCTCCCACGAAACGTGGGCGAGGGTACGATTCACACAATCGAGAATTTATCCACGTAGAGCATTTCCAGCGCACCAACCACGAACACGATTTCTCAATCCACATCCAGCCCGTAAAACTTCGCTGGATTGTGGTAGAGAATCTTGTCGATCACCTTGGG
>JAERMN010000582.1 GCA_016844625.1 Deltaproteobacteria bacterium | reverse complement strand
CGCTACCGCCGAGCGGTAAACTATCTCACCGCGGCACAGATCTATCTCAAGGAAAATCCGCTGCTCGACGAGCCGCTCCGACCGGAGCATATCAAGGAGCGGCTACTCGGCCACTGGGGCACAGCGCCGGGGATTAACCTTATTTATGCGCATCTGAATCGGCTGATTCTTAAAACCGAGGCGAATGTTCTGCTGATCACGGGGCCGGGGCATGGCGCGGCGGCGAATCTCGCCAACATGTACTTGGAAGGGACGTTGAGCGAATATTTTCCCGAGCTGACACGTGACCGCGCTGGTGTCGAGCGTTTCGTGAAGGCTTTTTCTTGGCCCGATGCTTTTCCGAGCCATCTCTATCCCGGTTATCCCGGCGTGATCCACGAAGGCGGCGAGTTGGGCTACGCGTTGGCGACGGCGTTCGGCGCGGCGCTGGACAATCCCGACTTGTTGGTGGCCTGCATCGTCGGCGACGGCGAAGCGGAGACCGGACCGACGGCGGCGGCGTGGCATAGCAACAAGTTTTTGAATCCCAAAACCGACGGCGCGGTGCTGCCGATTCTTCACGTCAACGGTTTTAAGATCGCCAATCCGACGATCTTTGGCACCATGAATGACGATGAACTGCGCGCGCTGTTCATTGGTTACGGCTATTCGGTTCATCTGGTCGAGCTGAGCGAGCGCATCGACGAAGACATGAGCGGCGCGCTGTTCGCGGCTTACGATAAGATTCGCGAGATTCAGAAAACGGCGCGCGTCGGGAACTTTCCTGAGCGTCCGCGCTGGCCGATGATTATCCTGCGCACGCCCAAAGGTTGGACCGGACCGAAGGTCGTCGACGGCAAAGCGGTCGAGAATTCCTTTCGCGCCCATCAGGTGCCGGCCAAGGATGCCAAGACCAATCCCAACCATTTGCAGATCGTCGAAACATGGCTGCGGTCGTACCGGGTGCAAGAACTCTTCGAGCCGGATGGTCAACCCTGCGAAGATATTCTCACGCTTTGTCCCCAAGGCAAGCGCCGCATGGCGATGAACCCGCACGCCTTCGGCGGCGAGATTCGCCGTCTGCTCAAATTACCGTCCGCCGAGGATTATGGAGTTGACCTGAAGGCGCGCGGCGAGAATCATATCAGCAGCGTTGAAGAGCTGGGCCAATACCTGCGCGACGTAGTGCGATTGAATTCCAGCGCGCGCAACTTTCGCGTCGTCTGCCCCGATGAATTGGAATCCAACCGAGTCGGCGCGATTCTCGAAGCGACCGACCGGCAATATGTTTGGCCGTTGCCGGAGCATTGCGAACACATCAGTGCTGATGGCCGCGTCCTCGAAGTGCTAAGCGAACACAACTGCCAAGGTTGGCTGCAAGGCTATTTGCTCACTGGCCGGCACGGCATCTTTCCTTGCTACGAAGCCTTTCTGCCGATCGTCGACGGCATGATGAATCAGTACGCCAAGTTTCTCAAAACTTCCCTCGAAGTGCCCTGGCGCAAGCCGATTTCCTCTTTGAATTATTTGCTGACGTCCGAAGCCTGGCGCCAGGAACACAACGGTTATTCGCACCAGGGACCGGGTTTCATCAATAATTTGCTGACTAAGAAAGGTCACATCTATCGAATCTATCTGCCACCCGATGCCAACTGTTTGATTCGTACTATTGAAGAGTGCCTCACGGTTACCGACAGGATCAATCTCGTGATCGCCGGCAAGCAGCCGATGCCACAATGGTTGAGTCGCGACGAAGCAAAAGAGCATTGCCGCGTCGGCGCGTCGATCTGGCGTTGGGCGAGCACCCACGACGGCGAAGATCCGGACTTACTACTCGCGTGCGCCGGCGACAATCTGACGTTGGAAACCATGGCAGCGGCGGCGATTTTTCGCCAAGAAGCCTCCGAGTGGCGCGTGCGCGTGGTCAACGTCACCGACCTGTTGGTCTTGGGAATTCCACAAAAGTATCCGCATGGATTGGATGAAGATCGCTTCGAGCGGCTGTTCCCGGTGGATTGTCCGACGATCTTTAATTTTCACGGTTACACCGCGGCGATCAAACAACTGCTTTGGGAGCGGCGGGAGAATTCTCGCTTCGATCTAAACGGCTATCGCGAAGAAGGGACGACCACGACGCCGTTCGACATGCATATTCATAATCGCACGAGCCGCTACCATTTAGTTATTCAAGGCGGCCAAAAAATCGCGGCGCGCAATCCAAAGGCAGGAGCGAAGGCCGAGGAGCTGATTGTTAAGTACGAAAAGAAGATTGCCGACCATGGTGTTTTCATTCGGCGTGAAGGAGTCGACCCGCCCGAGATCGCCGAGTGGCGGTGGTCCAATTGAGGAAACGAAGGAGCCTTTCTATGACGATTACATTTAGGCCAATCGGTGTCATTCATAGCAAAGCCAGCGAGGCGGAGGTGAAGGAGAAAGGAGATCGAGAAGGGGAGATCGAGATTTATCCCGAGTTCGCCGCTGGTCTCGATGGCATCGACGGCTACTCGCATTTGTTCGTGTTGGTTTACTTCGATCGGCTCAGACCGGAGCAGATCGGACCATTGAAGGTCAAACCGCGCGGGCTGGTGCGGCGCGGGTTCAAGCTTGAGGACTTGCCTGAACTTGGCGTTTTCGCGCTCGATTCGCCGACCCGGCCCAATCCGATCGGTCTCACTCTCGTGCGCGTGATCAAACGGGAGGGAAACCGGATTTTCGTGCAAGGCTTGGACTTCTTCGACGGCACGCCGATCCTCGATATCAAAGGTTATCGCCCGCAGTATCGCGTCGACGAGTACACGCTTCCCGAAT
>JAERMN010000581.1 GCA_016844625.1 Deltaproteobacteria bacterium | reverse complement strand
CCAAGAGAGGCCAATAACCCGTTGCCCGGCAAATAGCCTTCCAGCCCCTTGCCGGAGACACCGACGGCCACGCCGCCGCCGGCATAAAGGTTGGGGATGATCGAGCCATCGGCGCGCAGGACCTGGCCGTCCGCGTTCACTTTCAAGCCGCCTTGCGTGTGGTACAGCGCCACGGTCACTTTGATTCCGTAGTAGGGCCCCTCGAACGGCTCCGGCAGAACGCGCCCGAAAGCGTCTTTGTCGCCGCTCGCCGCACGCTCGTTGCAGTCGCGGATGGTTTGCTTCAGCCCCTCGGCGGCGATTCCCAGTTTGCCCGCGAGCTCCTCCGGCGTTTCGCCTTTCAGCAACAGCCCCGCGTCGAGGAGGCCGGATAAACTTCTCAGCCCCGGCGCGTTTCGATGCAGCTTAAAAATCCGCTCATCGAAAATCTCGTACGCGTGCTTGCCGGGAAGATCGAGCATTTTAATGCCGAGGCCGCCGGGATATCGAGTCTCATCGACAAAACGCCTTCCGGCGGCATCGACCATGATCCCGCCCGATAGCGCCACCTCCGGCGCCACCGCGCGCTTTCCCGGACCGATGTAGGCCGGGTACGGCTGGAACGCGCCCATGTTCTCTATCGCCGCTCCAATCTCCAAGCCCATCTTGATGCCGTCGCCGGTGCTGCCATGATGGCCGGGAAACGGAATGCCGACCGCTTTGGGAATGTACTTGGAGAGCAACTCAGCGCTCGCTCCGAATCCCCCAGACGCAAAAATAATCTTTCGCGCCGTGAGAATGCCGTCGTCTGTTTTTACTCCCACCACCGCGCCGCCGTCGTCCTGCTCGAGCGCGAGCACCGGCGTGGACAAGCGCACTTGAATTTTCTTTTCGCGCTCCACCGCCGCGAACAGAAAATCGGTGACGGTCTTATCCTCCTTCCACGAGTGTGATCGCTGCGCGCCGTGGCCGAAGACAAACTCGCCGATTTGAAATTCGATGCCGGCTTCATCGGTGAGAAAATCAGCCACTCGCCCCGAGGTTTCCGCCAGCCGCCGGGTTAGGACAGCGTCGCTCTCGCCGTTGTTCCGCCGCAAAATATCCTGCGCATAGAGAGCGGCGTTATCGTCGATTTTCAACTCGCGCTGTCGCCGGCTTGCCGCGGCGCGAATGCCCTTGGAAGAAAAAGCCGTCCCGCCGCCAGGCTTATCCGTTTTCTCGAGCAACAGCACCTGCGCGCCCTTCTTGGCCGCCACCAGCGCCGCCATCAGACCGCATCCGCCAGCGCCGATGATGATGATATCGCTATCTACGTTCTGCATCGAACCTCCGGGGCTCTCCAGCTCAGAAAAATAGGTTCCAGTCGTTCCAAACGTTCAATCGCTACGCTCCGTTCAAGTCGTTCAATATTACCAGGGGCAGATTTTTACTTCATGACTTTCTCGACTCACCGCGCTGCCGAGCCGGCATCGAGGTCAAGTCTTGTATTTGACATTTCGGATTTTCGTAGGTCTCACCACGTGTTCAACGTGAGAACGCGGTCCTGTTGTTTCAGTTTGGACGAATTATTCGTGATTACCCACCGAGCCCGGCAGCACGCCTGACGAGTAACGAGAGATCGGTCCCGTTAACTCATTTAAAGGCACTAGCCCTTAGCCCGCACCGCCATCCAGTCGGCGAGCAGTGCTGCAGTCATTGCGGCAAAGTGCACCGTCGCAAAAGTAAAGATCCTGACTAAGTCTCCACTTTTGCCTTATTTGGTTTCAGCCTTGGGAAAACCGTAGGCCGCAACTATTTTGTCCTGATAATCGCGTAACTTGGTGTAATGGTCCCAATCCACCAGCGACAACTTCTTCCCCTTTATTTCCTGCCCTTGAATTGAGCCAGGTGCATGGACGGAGCCGCCAAATGGCTCAAATTGATCCATGATTTTCTGCCCTTCACCACTGGCTTGAAATTCCAGCCACAGCAGCGCAGCGTGAGGACGGCTACTCGTAGAAGTAATAGCGAGAGATTCACTTGGCCGAACCGGAACCGGTTCTAGCATTTTATAAGCAATAGTTCCGGTTCGATCTTTGAGCTGCGACCTGCGAACGCTTCGGTAGTTTTGGCCTATCGCCATGGGATACTCTCCGGCAAGCAATGCAGCCACCGCCCTGGAGCCACCCCGTACCCAAACTGGTTGCTGAGCAACAAGTTTGCGCGCAAAATCCAACGTCTTTTCCAATCCCCAAGCCGGAACCAAGGCGGCAATTTCAGTGGGCCTGATATCCACCATGATCTTTTTCCCTTTGAACTCCGGTTTGAGATAATCCTCCCAGGTCTCCGGCGTCTTTTCACGCGCGATGAGATTCTTGTTGTAAGTTACCCCTATCTGGATCATGTCGGTGACTGATACGGCATTGCGGCTGCTTGGATCTATCATGTTGGGATGGATCTGTACTACTCCGTTCTGAGACATCCCCAGGATATCGAATTTCTTCTGGTAGGGACCGTACTCGTTGTAAAAATCGTTGGCCATGCTGATGGCGTCCCATTCCTTGTTCATACCCGCTTTGAGTTCCAGGAGAATGCGTTGATGCTCGTCGCTGCCGGTTGTTTCGTGCGCGCTGATATCAATGAAGGGATATTTCTTCCGGAATGCGCTGACCATAGTCTTGAGCGATTCGGGGGACAAACCACTCACGACAGGCTTCGGAGATTATTTCGTCATGGTTGGTAAGAAAGATGTAGCCCCTCGCTTCAGCTTCAGTTTTTGTCTTGGCAAGAGACGGACTGACCATCGCCGCAAAAGCAGATTGCCAAATTCCAAACGTGGCGCACAAGACGAGGATACTGAGCCGCTGCCATTTCATATCGCCTCCCTCGCTGGTGAACTATTTCGCTGGCGAACTCACTTGCCGCTCTTTTTCTTCTCGGCTTCAGCTAAGGCTTCGTTAACGACCGCGTAAATGGGCTTCATGTCCGTCCATTCGGAGCGAAAGACGGTCG
>JAERMN010000580.1 GCA_016844625.1 Deltaproteobacteria bacterium | reverse complement strand
GCCGTTTTGCTGCCACGGGATTCCCAAACCGGGCAGCGCGAGCAACATCTCATAGCCGCGCCGCTCGGCGATCAGATCGAAGGGCGGCGCGAGGATGCCAAACTGTACTTCGCCCTTTTCCATGGCGGCGAGAATGCTCGCCGGATCGGCGCTGGAATGTTGCACCAGCTTGACGTCTTTTTCGGAATCGATTTTCAGCCGGTTCAACGCGAAGCGTAGCGCCGTATCGGGAATCGTTCCGAAGGGCGCGCCGACATGGCCGGTTTTACCTCTGAGATCTTCGACTTTCTTTATGCCCTTTTGCGCCATGATCTTGTAGGGAAAGACATTGACCCAAGAACCAACTACGACGAACGGCTGTGGTGCCCCCTCGAGAGTGGCCGTGACGAGCATCGCTTGCACGGCGGAGGTGGTGTTGGTCTTGATGATCTCGACGTCGAGGCCGTGCTTTTTGTAAAACCCCTGACTCACAGCGATGGCAAAGAGGCTCGTGCCGGGATTGACGCCGGTCTGGCCGACGGTCATTTTGCGCAGGGCTTCGGCGCCATGGCTGACGCCGGCCAGGGCTAAGACAAAGAAACAGAGCGAGATGATTTTTCCGGTCAACTTCATGCAATCCTCCCGAATCGATTGGCTTAAGATTTTTGCGGCTTCCACTTATCCAAGCGCCGTTCGACGGCCTTGAGGGTTTCATTGAGGCCGGCGCCCATGCCGGCGATGATCACGATGGGCACGAACATGGCGGCCATTTGAAAACGCTGTGCCGCGACCGAACTTAGATAGCCGAGACCCGTCGCGGCACCGTATTGCTCGGCGACGACGATGTAAACCAGGGCGCGGCCGAGGGCGACGCGCATGCCGGCGACGATATAGGGCAGTGAACCGGGTAGTGATACTTTCATGAAGATCTGGCTGTCGTAGGCACCGAAAGCGCGCGCCATGGTGATGAGGCGATTATCCGTGTTCGCGATGCCGACCATGGTGTTGATCAAAATGGGAAACACCGCGGCCAAAATCGTCATGATGATTTTTGAGATCGAACCGAGGCCGAACATCATGATGATCAAGGGCAGCAACGCGATTAGCGGTGTCGCATAGATTCCTGACAAGAGCGGGTCAAAGGTTTTATGGACCGCCTTGTACCAACCCATGGGCACGCCGATGACGACGCCGAGAACGACCGAGATGACAAAGCCGATCGAAAAGTTGGTCAGGCTGAACCACATATGCTCCCAGATGGAGCCGTTGGCGAAAAGCTCGTAGCCCTTGAGGATGATTTTGCTAAACGGCGGAAAGTAGAAGGGGTTGATAATCTCAAGGCGAGTCGAAAGCTCCCAGCCAAGAAAAAAAGCAACGACGCCGATGACGCCGAGCCAGTTGGAAAGAAGCTCGCGCGTGCGCTGCCATAGCCGGTTCGTCGTCAGTGGATTAGACTCGTCGACGGAGACCAGGTCGAAGGCTTCTTGTTCTTGTTTAGCCGTGGCGCGCTCCTTTGGATCGGGTGACGCGAATGTATTCGCCGTCGCACTGCCTGTCAAGCTTGCTTGACAGGGAAATTACAAAATACAGATTCCAAATTTCCGTCCGATATCCGGTATCTGTAATATGGAATATGTAATCTGTAATGCGCGCGCTACGCGCGCTACTCCCAGCGCTTCATGGTCGCGAAATCGTAGTTCACGGAGCTATCCGCTTCAAAGCGCCAAATGGCGCGGTCTTTTTTCCATTCGCCGGCAAATACCGATTTTAGAAACGACGTGAGCTGATTCCACGCCGCGTCGCTCTGCGGCCGGCGATGGCGGCCGGGCATGGTGTCATTCAAAAATCCGTGGGGAGCGTTGGGATAGAGACGGATGCCAAAACTTTTCTTGGCGGCGGCCAACACCGCCGCCATGCGCACGATGTTGTCCAGATGAATCAGATTGTCGAGCTCGCCGAAGACCGCCGTGAGCGGGCATGTCATTTCTTTCAAGAGATCTTCAATCGACTCGGGCCGCAGCGGATGAGCCTTCCAGTCGGCATCATAAACCGCGCCGTAGAGCACGACCGCCGCGGCAAGATAGTCGCGTTTGGCGGCCAGCAAGATCGGTTGGCGGCCGGTCTGACAGACACCGGACATGGCGATCTTGCTCATATCGACCTGTGGAAGGGTGGCGAGATAGTCGACGACGGCATCGGTGTCGAGCAAGACTTCGTCATCGCTCAGCTCGCAGCGGATGTTTTGATTGTGGCCTTCGGCGAGCTTGGCGCGGTCGCCGGTGAAGCGCGAAAAATAGTCCGGGACGATGGTCACGTAGCCGGCTTGGACATACTTTTCGCCGAGATCGGTTGTATGCTGCACAATGCCGTAGCGCTCGTGCATGTGAATGATTGCTGGTCGTTTGCCGATGCCTTCGGGGATGCCGAGATGGGCGTCGATGCGGTTGTCGATTTTGATCGGTGTCAGCATGGAAGGATTCCTTATTAAACCCGGAAAATGCTTTTTGACTTTCACTTCTCCGGCTCATACTGCAAATTATCACGGATCAAGTTGGAAATGCCGCGCGCGATGGGCCGGCGGATTTCTTCGCCGACATGGGCGAGACCGCCGAGGGCGCGGCCGAGGATCGCAAAACTTTTTGACATCTGCCAGTGGATCCCCATGTCAAGCGAAATAGCCGCGATGGCGCCGGTGACGTTGACGGGCAAATGCTTGCCGACTTTGGCGTCGGCGATCCTGCCGATTTTTCTCAACAGCTCGCAGTAACGGCCATAGACTTTGGTTTCCTCGGCGACTTCGAATAGCCGCTCGGCGCGCGGGTCGCCGCCGGTGTGGATGCCGTGGCCGATACCGGGGATGAGTTGATTGTTCGCCAACCGTTTTTCCACGGTCTTGAGCGCGATGGCGTCGAGATCGGTTTCCTTTGAATCCTTCGGCAGCGCGTCGTTCAACATTTTGGCGCAGTGTTCCGACGAGCCGAGATGGACGCTGCCGGCGCCGAGGATCGCCGCCGCCACCGCGCCTTGAATCGCTTCCGGCGCCGAGTGAAACGTCATGCGCGCCGCGGCGGCGCCGGTGGTCATGCCGTGATCGACCAGGACGATCAGCATGGTGTCGACCATGCGGCCTTCTTCCGCCGTCGGCATCCGTCCTTCGAGCATGAGATAAACCATCTGCGCGAAGGTGATCTTGCCGAG
>JAERMN010000579.1 GCA_016844625.1 Deltaproteobacteria bacterium | reverse complement strand
GTGAAAACTCCTTCCATTTCCCGCTCAAGAAGCCGCGCCCCAGCGCGTAGTAAGCTACGTAGCCGATACCCAGCTCGCGGCAGACGGGAACCGTGTTCGCCTCATAGTCGCGCGTCCACAGCGAATATTCGCTTTGCACCGCGGTGATCGGGTGAACTGCATTGGCCCGGCGCAATGTCTGCGCCCCCGCTTCGCTCAAACCGAGATGGCGAACTTTTCCCTGCTCGACGAGCTTCGCCATGGCGCCGACGGTATCTTCAATCGGCACGGTGGGATCGACACGGTGCAAATAATAAAGATCGATGTAGTCCGTGTGCAGACGCCTGAGCGAATTGTCACAGGCCCACGCGACATACTCTGGCTTGCCTTCGACTTCGCGTCCCGCCGCCCACGGCTGGCCGCGCAGGTTGCCGAATTTAGTCGTGAGCACGACTTCGCCGCGACGACCCTGCAAAACTTTGGCGAGAATCTCTTCGTTGTTACCGTTGTTATGATCGGCGGTGTCGACGAAGTTCATGCCGATGTCGATGGCGCGGTGCAACACGGCGATCGCTTGTTGCTCCTCGCCGTCGCTCAACTTGCCCTGAAACGGCGGGCAGCCGTAGCCGATGGCGGAAACTTTCAGTCGTTCTTTGCCGAGAAATCGATACTGCATAGAGAGAACTCCTTCCTCACTACGAATAAACCCAGCCGCTTCGCGGCCGAGGCATTGACCCCGGCCCAAGTAAGATAGACTAAAGGTGATCCTCTCCCCGTTTGAAAACCCCAGTCAATGGTTCCACGCTGAAATCAGCGTGGTCTACAACAAATAATGATCCAGACCGAGCGATCGATGCAAGTTGCAAGAGCGGAAATTTCTGCTAACAATTGCGCCATCACCAGCCCGCAAGGAGATTCCATGCCGAAAAGATACCCCAAGCTGTTTCTGATCGCCGCATTGAGCCTGAGTTGGTTAGTCAAAAGCGCCACGGCGCAAGACTCATTCTACAAAGGCAAGACCGTGCGCATCGTCGTCGGCGGCTCGGCCGGCGGCGGCTACGATACTTATACGCGCACCATCGCGCGCCACCTGGGTAAACATATTCCCGGCAACCCGGCGTTCGTGGTTGAGAATATGACGGGCGCCGGCAGCATCATCGCGGCCAACCACGTTTACAAAGTAGCCCGTTCCGACGGTCTCACCATCGGTCATTTCGTCGGCGGTATCATTCTCCAACAAGCGCTGGGGAAAGTGGGGATTGAGTTCGACGCGCGAAAGTTTATCTATCTTGGCGCGCCGGCCCAAGACACCACCGCCGTCGGCGTGACAAAAGCGAGCGGTGTCACGAGTATGGAACAGTGGCTGTCGACCAAGACACCGGTCAAGTTCGGCGGTATCGGGCCCGGCACTGCCACCGACGATCTTCCCAAGATTCTCCGCGCAGTTCTCGGATTACCGATCCAACTGGTGACCGGGTACAAAGGGACGGCGGATATTCGTCTAGCGGTCAACAGCGGTGAAATGCAGGGTCTGGTCAATTCGTGGGAGTCCTTCAAATCGACTTGGGTTCGAGAGATCGAGTCGGGCGACATTAACGTCATCCTAGTCGGGATACCACAGCGCCACCCTGAGATTCCCAATGTTCCGACCATCGGCGAATTCGCGAAAACCGAGGAAGCCAAAAAAATTATCCAGGTGGCGGTTTACGACTATGGCTCTACCGCCCGGCCCTATGTGTTTCCGCCCAACACTCCACCGGAGCGGGTCGAGATATTGCGCAAGGGTTTGGCCGCTGCTTTAAAAGACCCTGAATTACTCGCTGACGCGCAAAGAGCACGTCTCGATCTCGCGCCGATGAGCGGCGAAGACCTCGAGAAAACCGTCGCTAGAACTTTTGCTCTGGAAAAGCCATTAGTGGAGAAGTTGAAGACAATTCTCAAATAAACAGCGACGAGGGCGGGTTTCAAACCCGCCCCTTTTCTTGTTTGCGAACTTTGCGTTCTTTGCGGCTAATTCTCTTATCTTCTTTGGTTGCGGCTCCGCCGCGCTAAGCCCTTTGTGGTTAATCGTCCGATTTTTATTTCAGCAGGTAGCCAAACATCTCGCGCGCTTTGCGCGTGACTTCCTGGCTTGGTGCGTTGACCTTCGGGAATTTGTCGCGCCATTCATAGGGCCGGGTGGCGTCGATGACCATTCTAGAATTGGTAAAATCGCGCACCTTGCGCTGCTCCGGCGTGAGCCGCGGATCGGCTGGCGTGCTGCGCATGCGGCTTAGAATATCGACCGAGGTCGCCGGATCGTAGCGCGACAAGGTCGCCCACATCAGCTGGTCGAGATTCGACACATCGATATCGTCGTCGACGACGATCACCATTTTTAAACCATATACGCTGGCGCCACAGCTCGCGGCCAACACACCGACCTGCTTGGCGTGGCCCGGATAACGCTGCTTGATCGCCAGCGCGACCAGCATGCGCGAGGCGCCGATCTCGTGCGGCCACACCTGCATTACATCGGGCACACCGGCGCTCCGCAACTGCTGCTTGAGCATCGCCGAGCGCATGATCGCGCGGTAGCGCGCCATTTCGTCCGAACCGCCGCCGATCGGCGGCACGCCGAGAATGATCGGATCGTTGCGATGATAGATCGCTTCGATTTCGAGCACCGGCTGCGCGCTCTCGTCCGACGCGTAGTAACCGGTCCATTCGCCGAACGGCCCTTCGAACTTGCGGTTGTCGTTGTTGAGAAAACCTTCGAAGACGATTTCCCACCGGTTTACCGCGCATGCCGCCGACGACATCGTACTCGCAGACGCCGTAAGGATGCTCCGTGCCGGCCATGAAAAAGAACAGCGGATCGCCGCCGAGCACCAGCGCGAGCGGCATCTTTTCGCCTTTGCTAAAATATTTCTGTCGGTGCATGTAGCCATGCTTGCCCGGAACCATGAGCAGACTCACGGATTTCTTGTCTTGAATCATCGCCCGGTAGCAGCCCGCATTGATCCATTTTTCGTCCGGGTCCATGGTGACCGAATAACAGCCGGTGCCGATGTAGCGCCCGCCGTCGTTGACATGCCAGATCGGCGTGGGAAATATTTCTATATCGACATCAGCTTTCTGAATGACATTCTCAAAAACCGGGCCGCTGTCGACGAATACCGGCGGGATGTTTTGCGGCGTCTTCTGATAATGCTCGAAGTACGCGTCGCTCAAATCTTGCTTGGTCAAACCCTGCGGAAAACCGAATGTCATCGCGCGGCGCTTGCCGGCAAAAGCATTGATGATCACGCGAAACCCCTTCGGACAGCCCGGCACCTCGTCAAATACCACCGCCGGCCCGTCATCCGGCGGCACGACGACATCGGTCGCGAGCCCGATCTCTTCCTGCCACGACGCGCCGAGCACGGTTTTTAATTCGCCGAGCT
>JAERMN010000578.1 GCA_016844625.1 Deltaproteobacteria bacterium | reverse complement strand
GCACGACGGGCGCGGCGTCCAGACCCAGGCGTTGCAGTCCTGGCAGTGCTGAATCATCAGTTTCTGTTGCGCCGCGGCGTCCCAGAAAGGTTTTGCTTCGGTAGTGATAGCGGGAAGGGGTTTGCTTACATCTAGTTCAGCCATGGTCGTCACACTTCATTTCCTAAAATGGCTACCGCGCAGCAGCCGAGATTTTTGCCGTAAGGGAGTACCCCCAAGCCCGAGATCAAGCCAATCTTGGCATTGGGCACCTGACGGTCGCCGCCTTCGCCGCGTAACTGGCGCACGCCTTCGAGAATGTGGTGCACGCCGCCGGCGGTCGAAGGCTGGCCGCAGTTGATAATCCCGCCGCCGGTTTGGATCGGCAGTTGCCCCTTGAACGTAAAATCAGTTTTCTCAAAAAATTTGAGATCGCCCTTGTCGCAAAAACCGAGATCTTCGATCTGCAGATAAACCACGATGATGTAATCGTCGTAGAGCTCAAGAAAATTGATGTCTTTGTGCTTTACGCCGGCCATTTCCATGGCGACGCGACCGGCATCCTTGACTCCCATGATCAAGGCATCCGATCCCGCGCGCGGGCCGTAGGACGGATTGCTGCGTTCGCCGAAGCCTTTCAAGTAAATCGGCTTGTTGCGCAGCGTCTTGGCTCGTTCGGGTGAAGCCAAGATATAAGCCTTGCCGCCGTTGGCCGGCATGACGCAATCGAGCAAGCGCACGGGATCGGCGACGAGCCGCGAGTTCTTGTAATCGTCGATGGTAATCGGTTTGCGCAAATAGCCGAGCGGATTCAAGCTCGCGTGATAGCGGCCCGCCACGGCGATCTTGCCGAGATGATCGAGCGTAGTGCCGTATTGATGCATGTGGCGGCGCATGACCATGGCGATCTTGCTGTTCGGCCCCATGGTGCCGTAGGGGATTTCCCAGTCGCGCATGTCGCCGGGCTGTATGCCGCCGCCCCAGTGCTCGGAGAATGGCGCGGCCGCGCCGATCACGAGGGCGAGGTCGATCAAACCAGAATTGATCGCCGCGGTCATGCCGCCTAAAAGAGAGACCGCGCCAGCGCCGCCGGTGGCGCCGCCGAGCAGAAACCCCGGCGTGATACCGAGAATCTCGGCCACTTCTTCCGGCCAGAACGGTTGTGGATACGCCGTCGGAATCGTCACGCCCAAGCCCTGGCCATGAAAATCCTTGAGAGTTAGACCGGCGTCTTCCAACGCTAGATGCATGGCCCAGGAAAGATATTCGGCGCTCGATTTGCGCGGCTCGCCTGGCTTGGAGCCGAGGCGATCGGTCGGCGTATCGCCGATACCAACAATTGCCGCTTTGTTTGTTATGCTCATAATCGATCCATGTCTGTTTGACTCGGACCATAGGACAGCGGACTTTTCATTTCAAGGGAAATCTTTGTTGGCTTGACAGTTATGAGAGGTGCCGGTACGACTGCTGAAAGAAAGGATAAGACTCATAGGACCTATATGACCAATACGATTTCCACTGCTCGAACCGCGCTGCGCTTACTAACGCTCGTACTGTTGCTCACGCCCGCGCCAGCGCACGCGCAGAAACTCGTTATCGCGTGGACCGCGGTGAGCGCTTTCAATGCGCCGTTCTGGATCATGAACGACGCCGGGTTTTACAAAGAAGAAGGGTTGGACGTCGATACTATCTATATCCCGAGTTCGCCCATTGCCGCCAAAGCGACACTGGCGGGCGAAATCGTTTTCAGTGCGCAGAATAGTCAAGTGATCGCCGATGCCGGGCTTCAGGGCGCTGATTTGGTTGCCATCGGCGCCGCAGTCAATATCGTGCCGTTTTACGTGATGGCTGCGCCGGAGATAAAAACCGTGGCCGATCTCAAAGGCAAGACGGTCGGCGTTTCTCGTTTTGGCGCGGCCACCGATTTCGGCATGCGCATGTTTCTTGCTAAGCACGGACTCGAAGCCCATAAGGACGTGGCATTTATTCAAATAGGCGGCATGCCGGAAATTGCCGCAGCGCTCTCCAAAAAGATTATCGCCGCCGCACCGATGTCTTATCCGATGGTCTATATAGCCGAACAGGGAGGCGCACAGATGCTGGCCAATCTTGCCAAGGACGAAATTCCGTTCGTTCACCTGACCCTGACAAGCACCAAGCGTTTCGTCAAAGACAAGCGGCCGCAGGCCAAAGCTTTCTTGCGCGCCTATGGCAAGGCAGTGCAGTTTTTTTTTAATCGCCCGGCGGAGACCCGAGCCATCTTCGCGAAGTATACTAAGATTAAAGATCCAAAAATCCTCGACGGCAGCATCAAGTATGGCCATGAGTTCATGGAAAAAGTGCCGTTGGTCAAAGCTGCCGGTTTCCAAGTGACGCTGAATGAAATCGGCCGCAGCAATCCCAAAGCGAAGCAAGCCAAGCCGCAGCAATTCTTCGACAACAGCTTGGTTCAGGAACTCGTCGACGAAGGCTTTTTCAACAAGCTTTGGGGCAAGAGTCCGCTTTAGGTTTCGGCTGGTTCCGGGTTTACCGTGAAAATGTTTCACCACGAAGGACATGGTTCGACTATGCTCACCACGGGCTCCGAGCACGAAAATCGGAGTTTTAAATTTCTCGAACCTTCGTGTCCTTCGTATTACTATAGCTCAAGATCGATATCCTTTTTGCGCTTTCTGCGGTTAATTCTCCGGGTCTCAACAGGGCGGGTTAGAAAACCCGCCCTGCCGCATCTTTCTTTGCGATCTAGGCGTTCTTTGCGGCTAATTCTTCTCTTTGGTTGCGGCTCTGCCGCGCTAGGATCTTCGTGGTGAACAAAACAAGCTGAACGTGACCCATGCTCCACACAACAGCCTGACGCGCCAGGTTTCGAAGTTGCCGTCACTGACTCGATTCGCGACTAACAACGCGATCTGTTAAAATAGCTTCTGATACCGAGTCCTTTCGCCTACAGATTCCATGCCGCTGCTTCGTCTCGATCATATTTCGCATGCCTACGGACATGTGCCGCTGCTGACGCACGTCGATTTCCAAGTTGACGCCGGCGAGCGCGTCTGTCTGGTCGGCCGCAATGGCACGGGCAAGACGACATTGTTTCGTGTGATTACCGGCAGCCTGACGCCGGACGAGGGCGAGGTTTGGCGCCCGGAGACGCTGCGCGTTGCGCATCTCGAGCAGGAAGTGCCGCCGGATAGCGAGCAGACCATTTTCGAAGTCGTCGCCGGCGGCATTGGTGAGTTGGGCGCGCTGCTGGCTCAGTATCACAACCTGACGCATCATCCTGAACTGGCTAATCGCGACGCATTACGTGAGTTGGCGCGGCTACAGACTCGCATCGAGACGCTCGACGGCTGGAACATCAATCAGAGAGTCGAAACCGTGCTGACGCGCTTGAACTTACCGGAAGACAAACCCCTCGTCGATTGCTCCGGTGGTACGCGGCGCCAGGTCATGCTCGCGCGTGCCCTGGTCAGCGAGCCGGATTTGCTGTTGCTCGACGAGCCGACCAACCATCTCGACATCAACGCCATCACCTGGCTGGAAAAGTATTTGCTGAATTATAACGGCGCGGTGATGTTCATCACCCATGACCGGACATTTGTCCGCCGGCTCGCGACCCGCATTGTCGAGCTCGACCGTGGCAAATTGTCTTCGTTTGCCGGAGACTTCGATTGGTATCTGCAAAAGAAAGACGAGTTGTTGGAGATCGAAGAGCGCGCCAGCGCCAAGTTCGACAAGAAACTCGCTGAGGAAGAAGCCTGGATTCGCCGGGGCGTTAAAGCGCGCCGCACACGCAATGAAGGGCGAGTGCGGGTACTGCAAGCGCTGCGCAAGGAAAAAGCCGAACGCCTGGACGCGCAGAGTAAAGCGCGTTTCAGCATCGATGCCGGCTCGATGTCCGGCAAGTTGGTCGTCGATGTCCGGTGCGTGGGCTTTCGCTATGGCGAGAATACCATCATTCGCGACCTTTCGACACGCATTCTGCGCGGCGATCGGGTTGGCATCATTGGCCCTAATGGTTCCGGTAAAAGCACGTTGTTAAAACTAATCCTCGGCGAGCTCGAACCGACCAGCGGCGAAGTCGTTCTTGGCACCCGGCTGCAACTGGCGTACTTCGATCAGCACCGCCGTATGCTCGATACCGAAAAGACCGTGCGTGATAACATGAGCGACTCCGACTACGTCACGGTGCGCGGCCGCTCACGTCACGTGATCGGCTATTTAAAAGACTTTCTCTTTCCACCCCAGCGCATTGATTCGCCGGTAAAAGCGCTCTCCGGCGGCGAGCGCAATCGGCTGCTCCTCGCAAAGATATTCACGCAGTCGGCCAACATGATGGTGCTCGACGAACCGACCAACGATTTGGACGTCGACACGCTGGAGTTACTTGAAGAACTCCTGTCGGAATACGAGGGAACGCTGCTGATGGTTAGCCACGACCGAACCTTTCTCGACAACGTCGTGACCAGCACGCTGGTGTTCGAAGGCGACGGTACGTTTAACGAATACGCCGGCGGCTACGAGGACTGGGAACGTTATCAACGGCAAATCCCCGACGCCATCACGGAGACCAATAAATATGTCACCGCGCCATCAGTGACGACTCCAGTGGAAGCCAAACGCAGCGACAAGCCGCGCAAGCTCAGCTACAAAGAGCAGCGTGAGCTACTAGCATTGCCCGGCAAGATCGCAGCACTAGAAACCGAGCAAGCTGAACTTCACGGCCGCATGGGCGACGCGGACTTCTATCGGCAGCCGAGCGATAAGATCACGGCAACGATGGAGCGAATAGCAGCGGTGAAGATCGAGCTCGAAGGCGCTTACGAGCGCTGGCAGGAACTGGAGTCGCTGGGTGGCGGCGTAACTCAATCGTAATGAAAAGTTGAAACTTGGCGGCGTGGTTCCACCATGCCGGCGCGAGGCGGCATCCAGATTTATTTCAGTAGTTCGGT
>JAERMN010000577.1 GCA_016844625.1 Deltaproteobacteria bacterium | reverse complement strand
CGAGCTCGACCTCTTGGCGTTGCACCAAACGCTGTGTCAGTGTGCCGCCTTTGACGATCTGGTCGTTGTTGCGCCGTTCTAAGATGTGCGAGCAGGCGAGGCCTTCGAGCCAGGGTTTTTCCTGGGCGCAGTGAAGCCATGCGTAAAACGCGGCGCGCGCTCCCGGAATCATGTCGGACTCTTTGTTATTGCCCAAGTCTTCTTCCGTTACATGCGCCTTGCCCATGCGCGGGTCGTAGATCAATTCATCTTTCTCGTGCTCCCATATCGCGCGTTTTACATCGAGCGGAGCTTTGCATGAGACGGCGGCCCAGCAGTCGCGCCGGTTGTTGCTGAAAAAATTCATGTGCAGCTGACGAAAGGCAAGCCGCGCTGGCGTGAGCGGGACGGCGAGCAGCCGGCGAATTTCCGGAGTCTCGTACCACTGGTTCACCATGACATCCAATTGTTTAGCGGCTTCGGGCCATTTGCTCATTGCAGATTCCTCTTGAGAATATTGACGCGCGATCAATCAAAGTGAATCCCTTCGCGCGCGGAGTTTTAACCCCGCGCTTGACCAAAGGGGATGCTCGCCCCCTTTGGAAACCTCATTTAGTTGTTCCCGCCTCAAGAGGCGGGGTTCAAAGAAAAACATATCTCGGCATGGCGCGAATATACGTCTGTGTCGAAACTGCTGTCAAACAATCAGCGATGAGTTCGTGAATCGAAATAAAAGAGATTGGCGGCTAATCCGCCGTTACCTATGGCTGCGCACGAAATTCATGATCCGTCCTCGGGGCGATGGCGTATCAGCGCTGGCAAAATTGAGTCGCTGTTCGGTGTGGCTGTAGCCTTCGGCGCTCATCATGGTGCTGAATTGGCCGCAGCGCGTGCGGCCGGGGTCGGCCAAAATGACCTGTGCGGTTGATTCGGTATGGCAGGTGAGAAAGGCCGAAAGCAGGGCGGGATGGCCGCGCTCGTAAAGCAGATCGCTACCGACGATCAAGTCAAAGCGACCGAGCTCGGGGTTGGGCCCAGCCCACGCAACGTTGTGATACTTGACCGGCGGCAGGCCGTTCAGCGCCGCGTTGAAACGGAGAAACTCCTCGGCCAACGGATGATAATCGCTGGCCGTGATATCTGCGCCGTGGCGCTGCAGCACCAAGCTGCACAGGCCGATCCCGCAGCCGACCTCGAGTATCTTCATCCCGGCAAACGCGCAATGACTCATCTGTTGTGCCAGCGCGATGCCGGCGGGCCAGACCACACCGAAGATCGGCCACGCCGCCGAGGAAATGCCGGCGCGCTCGGCGTGGCCGTCGGGGTCCCAGAATTGCTGGCGGTTGCTGAGCGCGCGGATGTGATAGTCCTCGGTGCCGATGCGGTGCGTAGTGGTCGCCACCGAGTATCCCGGCATTCGATTTTCTCCTTTGGCGGATGGTTTGCGGCGCCGCCGGCGGTTGCGGAAATTATAACTCAAACATCAGGAGAGGAATTGGCACATTTCAAAGTTGAGTAGCGATGGGTCGTTGCGATAAGTTTCGGTCCGATCGGTCAGCGCAAAGCCGACGCTCTGATAGAATTGTCTGGCGTGACAGTTGTTGCTGGTTACCATTAAGCCTAAGTTTAGCACATTTTGTCCGCGAGCCCACATCACCACGGTATCGACCAACATGCGGCCGATTCCGAGCCGGCGATGCTTCGGCGCGACCCACATCGACATTAGGTCCGCTCGCAGGGGATCATTTTGATCTAAAACTCCCGCCGCGATACCAACCCCAGTGCCGCCGTCCAGCGCGGGATATCCGACGGATTTTGCGCCGCTCCACTGCGCTGCACGTTTCACCCAGTCGTCATCGGTAAGCTTAGATCCTTCGGCGTAGGTCGAACTGAATGCGGTTGGGGTGTCCTGCAAGGCGCGCAGGCGAATGTACTTGAAGACCATTGCGTTCTGCGGCGTGATGAGTTCAAGGGTGATCATCTGACAATGTCAAGGGGTGAATCTGAGTTTCCCACCGCCGGGTTTCATGCGTCAACCAACGGCGCCACCTTCGTCTGAAAAACCGTGAGTTGATCCAACTCATCAGCCACGGGCCATACGAAAACCCGGTGGACACCAGCCGCCTTGTAAGCCGCGAGTTTTTCGGCGCAGGCTTCCGGCGAACCGACGAGCAGTCGCGCGCGCAACTCATCGACAGGACGTTTCAGCAGAGCCGCAAGAGGCCCAGACAGAACCCGCTCTGCCTTTGACTTGTCTTCAGTGACGTACATGAACATCGTCACCAGAGCATTGGGAAAGCGGGCCGGATCTTTGCCGACGGTTTCGAGATTGTTCCCGAGTTTAGCTAAGCCCACCTTAAATTGCTCCGGCATCGTGTTGTAAGCGGAAGCCAGCCAGCCATCGCCAAGTCGCGCGACGCGGCGCAAGCCGGCGTCTGAACCCCAGCTGCCGATCCAGATCGGTGGACTTGGCTTCTGTAACGGTTTAGGTTCGAGATCGATGTCCGCCGTGGAATAAAAACGTCCGGTGAACGGTACACTGTCGACACTCCACAGGGAGCGCAAAACCTGAATGGCTTCATCAAACCTCTTCCAACGTTCCTCATAGTCCAGCCCAACTATCTCATGGTCACGCGCCGAAGACCCCGGACCCAAGCCGACGAATAACCGGCCGTCGGAAAGTATGTCTATCGCGGCCAGTGTCTTTGCCATTTGCACCGGACCGCGCACGACCGCAAGGAGCACGCTCGTCCCGACCGCCATGTTGCCGCTGTGAGAGAGCACGGCGGCAAGAGTAGTCGGGGCATCGAGCCACGGCCGAGCGG
>JAERMN010000576.1 GCA_016844625.1 Deltaproteobacteria bacterium | reverse complement strand
AAGGACCGCTCGCCCAATCACCGACTGGCAGAGGGACAAGTTGCGCTGGTCGAGCTATCAGGAATGAGCGCAGCGGCGGTTGAGAATCTGCTCTACGCGGTCTGCGCGGCGGCCGGCGTCAAGCCTTCTTAAGTTGGGTCAACGCGCTAAGAGGGGCTATTAGGCATTTGAAATTGTTTAGAATTTCGGTCCGCGGGGCCTCTTTCGTGCTTCGAATTTTTTGTTCTTGGCGGCCTTTGCGTCTTTGCGCGAGAATCTTCTCACTCTTCTGCATCCCTGCTAGTGCCGGTTATGGCCAAAGGTCTTGTCGTAATCGCGCTGCAACTCCTTGGGAATGAAGTCGTCTTCTAATTGGATAATTTTTTGGGCCGGCAGAATCGGATCTTGAGTGCGCGGCACCATGCCGTATTTGCTTGCCGTCGCCTTCTTGTTCCATTCGTCGAGTACCACCGGGCCGCGTTCCTTCAATTCATGCAGCACTTCCCAGGTCGCCTGTAGACCGTTCGCCGTCGTTAGACTCGGATACAACACGGCGGCGGCGCCGAGCTTTTCGAATTCGGCAAAATCTGGCGATGGCTTGGGGCCGTAATACGGCGCGATCACCGGCGCGGGAATGCGCCGGCAGGCTTCGGCGATTTGCTCGCGTTCGGTGAGAGTATTCATCCACACCGCGTCGACGCCGGCTTCTTTCACGTAAGCGATGCCGCGTTTAACCGCTTCTTCGTAGTCGCCGCCTTCCGAGCCGATGGCGTCGCAGCGCGCGCACACGACGAGTGGGTGCCGGATTTCTTCGGCGCCTCTTGATCCTCGATGTGCAGTCCCGCCGCGCCGGCGCGAATATAGGCTTGCACCGTGTAGTAGACATTGACCGCGTTGCCATAGCCGGTGTCGGCGTCGGCAAAGACCGGAATGTCGGTGACGTTGGTGATGCGCCGCACGCACTCGACCATTTCATTCAAGCCGAGCAGGCCGACATCGGGATAACCGAAGACATACGCTGCCACTTGCGAGCCGGACATGAAGAAAGCCTCGTAGCCGAGGATCTCCGACATGCGCGCATGGAGCGGACTGAAGCCGCCCGACATGACCAATAGCTCTGGCCGTTTCAGTTGTTCTTTAAGACGGGTTGTCGACTTGGTTTTCATAGTGCTCTCCCATTATCACATCGGCGGTTCGGTAGGAACGACGGATCGCGGAATTTTCCGCGTATCGATGACGTAAAAGAATTGCATTCATTTCCCTTGACGGCCTGCGTCTGCCGCAATAACTTCAGGCGGTGGCGGCGCTCCGTACGCTAGCCATCGCAAAGTTATTCGCCGGAGGTGGCCATGATTTTCAACCGACGCCGCTTGAGTTGCTGGTTTCTGCTCAGCGTAATTCTCATCGCCGTAACGCTCCGCGCCAATCCGGCGGCCGCGGCCGATAAGATTCGAATCAGCTACACCTCGCCCGGCCCGCAGCAGGGCATCCTGTGGATCGCCGAGAATAGCGGTGTGTTCAAGAAAAACAATATCGACGCCGAAGTGATTTACATGCCCGGCAATATTTCCGCGCCGTCGATGATGGCCGGCGAAGTCCAGTTCGGCCAGATGACCGGCGCGCTGATGTCGCCGGTTCGCCTCCAAGGCGGCGATCCGGTGATGCTGGTAAGCATACAAGACATGCTCGATGATCGGCTGGTCGCGCGGCCCGGCATCAACAAACCGGAAGATTTGAAAGGTAAACGGATTGCCATCTCGCGCTTCGGCGCAGCGTCGCACATGCGCGTGCTCAACATGCTGCCGCGCTTCGGCTTGAGCGATAAGGACGTGACGTTTTTACAAATCGGCGACACTTTTGCGCGCATCATCGCCATGGTCGGCAACTCGGCGGACGCTTCGAGTTTTTCGCCGCCGGATCATCTGGCGCCACAGCTGGCCGGCATGAAGATCATTCTCAACATGGCCGAGCTCAATATTTTATATCAAGGCACAGGACTGGTGGTGACACAGCGCTACATGGCGAGAAATCGCGACATCGTCCGACGCATGGTCAAAAGTTACATCGAGGCGATCCACATCGCCCGCACCCAACCGGAACTCACCAAGCGCGCGTTCGTCAAATATCGCAAGACCAAAGACGAGAAACAGTTGGAAGACGCCTATCAGACGCTCCGTGAAACCGTCAAGGCCAAGCCTTATCCCAATCTCGAATCGTTCAAGACGATATTCAAAGACGTGAGCGACCGCATTCCTGCGGCGAAAACGGCAAACGCGCGGGAGTTCATCGATATTAGCTTCTTGGAAGAATTCGACAAGTCAGGCTACATCGACGGGCTGTATCGATAACGGGTTGCTGGAAATTGAAGTTCTTCAGGTTTTTGTGTGGATCATGTGCCATGCCCAATTTATTTTATTCACCACGAAGAGCACGAAGGTTGCGGAAAATTTAAACTCCGAACTTCGTGCTCTGTGGACGAGCGTAAGCTCATGACACACTTCGTGGTGAAAACATCTTCGCAATAAACCCGGAAGAACCGAAATTGAAGGAATGGAGCGTTGGACCCTAAACCCACCACTCCATTTCCCCATTTCTCCTATTCCGCGCCCAACAATTTTTTCATCCGCGCGACGATATCGGCGGGCTGGTTCATGACGTCCTTAACAATCTTTTCGAGCTCTTCACCTTTGACCGGGTCGAGATCGAAGTTGCGTTTATCCAGGTCGGCGAGAAATTCCTTGTCCTCCATGGTTCGGTTGAACGCATCGCGTAATACTTTCACCCGATCCGCCGCCAATCCTGGCGGGCCGAGCATCGGCCGACCGAGCGCTCCCGACGCCAACATCAAGTTCGCCAAGCGCCGCGCCGGTTCCGGCGTCTTGTACTTATCCATCAGTTCCCAAACCGTCGGCGTTTCCGGCAGTTTGCCATCGCGCTTCTTGCCGGTCTGGATGATGTTGCGAACAAAGCCTTTCTTGCGCCAACTATGGTACGGCTCGCGCGACAAGAAAGCTTCGATGGTAAACGCCCGGCAGTGGATCTCGCCGCGTTCGACGGCCAGGTCGATCTCCGGCCCACCCGGATAACCCTGCACGAGATTGAATTTCGTGCCGATCAATTCTTCGAACAGCTTGGGCAGATAGTAGGCCGTATCCGATGTCCCCTGGGCGCCGCAGCGTGGCGGCTCCTTGGCACTGCGCACGTCTTCGATGGTTTTGTACGGCGTGTCGGCGCGCATGTACATTTGGTACTCGCCCTGCACCGGCGAGCCGATCCAGGCGAACTTTGCCCAATCGTACTGCGCCTCCTTGCGCCCGACTAACTGATCGAAATAAAGCGACGGCACGATCGAGCCGATGATGGTCAAGCCATCCGGTTTACTTTTGTTGTAAAGAAAATTTGCCGCGATCATATGACCCGCGCCAGGCATATTCTGCACGATCATTTCCGGCCGCCCCGCAATATGCTTTCCCATATGCTGCGCCAACAGCCGCGACCACTGATCGTAGAGCGCGCCCGCAGTCGTGCCCGCGATGACAGTAATGGTTTTACCTTTATAAAAATCCGCCTGGGCGAACGCTAAGGCGGACCAGCCGAGGATGCC
>JAERMN010000575.1 GCA_016844625.1 Deltaproteobacteria bacterium | reverse complement strand
GCGAGCAGTTTTATTAAGCCGGGACGAAAAGAGTATGAAATCGTCGCCGATATCGACCGGCTGGCGCGCGACAAAGGCGCAGAGGATATTCGCATTCTCTATGGCGATAAGCGCTTGAACCCGCCGAGCTTCAAGCAAGCCGCCAACGTCGGTTCGCACTGGGCGGTTTATTTCGCCGTGCAGCATGAACGCTATTGGGCCGAGGCGGGCAGGACTTACATTCTGTCCGACGATGCGAAGCTCAAGAATACTTACACAAGGGCACAAGAAATTGTCGCAAAGATGGCGGGACAACTAAAACCCCATAACGCAGTGAGCGCCATCGACGACACCGCCCGCAAAGAGCTTGGCGAGTTTTACGCCACGGCAACGGTTTACGGTCTCGCCAACGGCATCGGCCTCAATCAATGGGAAGCGCCGTTCTTGAACGCTGATGACGCTCAACAAGTTGGCGCGTCTTCAGTAGGTGCGACGACGTTGAATGAGAACATGACACTGGCATTGCGGGTAACGATCGAGACCGAAGGGAAGCTCGTTCTCTACGGCGATAGTTTTCAGGTAACGGCGGCTGGTGCGAAGTCGTTGCTTGGCTGATGTGTTAGGCGAAATCGCGATCTGCGAAAACCGGCGAGTATATTCTCGATCATTCGAAGCGCGTGGAAGTTTCCGATCCCCTCTTTGAAAAAGAGGGGTAGGGGAGATTTTCTTTTGCGCGGATGGCGCTATCGTCCCGGTGTTTAGCTGCGATGCTTCAATAAGGACCGCTCCGCCGCATCAACAAATCCCCCTCGGTCCCCCTTTTCCAAAGGGGGAAGAACAAAACCCAAGACTAAATAAAGCGCTTCGGATGAATGCTAGAGCGCCGGGCGGTAAAACCGCAGAGCGTTGCCGCCTAAGACTGCTTCCTTGTCTTCTTGCGTGAGGTCGTTGCGCTCCAACAGCTCGTCGATTTCGTGGCGGCACTTGGCGGCGTCGAAGACTTCGTGGGGAAAGTCGCTGCCGAATAGAAATGACTGCCGGCCGCCTTTGGCGACTGCGGTATTCAAGCCGTCATCATCGCAGTCGAAGCCGACGAAGATTCTTCCCTCGCGCAATTGTGTCTTGAAATAATCGCTGGCTTTCTCGCCTCGCTTCGGCCCGCCTAGCAGATTGCCATTCAAATCCAACTGCACATGACCGTCATGATAGGAGCGATCGAGGCGGTCCATCATGAACGGCACCCAGGTGGCGCCGCCTTCGAGAAACGCGACGCGTAGCTTGGGAAAGCGGTCGAACACACCGTGAGCAACCATCGCCGAGGCTTGGATCATCAGACTAAACGGATGGCCGAGAGCGTGCGCGGGATAATACGTCGTGAAGGCGTCGAGCCCCATGTGATGCAGCGCGCCGACGTGGACGGCCAGCGCGCAGCCGAGCTTCTCTACTTCTTCATACAGCGGCCAGTAAATCTTGTTGCCGAGATGGCCCTGGATCGCTTCGCCGTTGGATGGCAGCATGGCGCCGAGCATGCCGAGATCTTTGACCGCGCGGTGTAATTCGACGATCGCCGCGTCGACGTCCTGCAACGGGATGAGCCCCACGCCTTTGAGCCGCGAGTTTTTGCTAAGAAACTTTTCGTACAACCAAGTGTTGTAGGCTCTGCATGCGATGACCGCCCAATCCGGCGCCATGATTCTGCCGACCGCGAGACCGGCGGTCGGATAGAGCACGGTCCAGCTGATGCCGGTCTTGTCTAGGAATTCATTCCAATCCTGCGCCGATGGATTTCCGGTAGCGCGGCGGTTCTGTTTTAAGTAGCGAAAATGCAGATGGTCGAACTCGGGAAACAGTTTCGCCATCTGATTGCCCTTGGGCATGTATTGGGCGATCTCGTCACCGCAGGCGTGATCGTTGATATGTCCGTCGGCGTCGATGATTTGCATGGCATGGACTCCTTCACTAATCGCGATCAGCTGGCATTGCTCAATTAAACCAAGCCACTTCGCGGGCGGGGATTTAACCCCACCGCCAATTAAAATGGTTCTTCAGGCTTCCGTGTGGGTAACCTGGCACGATCACCGTGATTTCATTCACCACGAAGATCAAGAAGCTGCGCAAATTATTCCCTCGGTTATCGCCGCCGCTGTTAACAACCGCATCGGAAGGGCAACCACAGGGGGTTGCCCCTACAAATCCGATTCTTTTTTGCGCCCTTTGCGCTCTTTGCGGTTAAATTCCGAATCCGAATTTCTCCTTACTTTGTAGCCCTTGTGCCCTTCGTGGTGAATACTCCTTCAAAGGAAACCCAGAAGAGCCATTAAAATATCGCAAAGGGGATGCTCGCCCCCTTTGGAAACCCCATTTAATTGTTCCCACCTCGACAGGCGGGGTTAACATAGAATCGAAATCTATGCTGTTTCAAAGATGTTTTGCAATCTTTTCACAGCTTCTGCTATGGTCGAGCGGCTAGGCTAAAACAATCCTTGCTCAATGACCATTTGAAGGGAGAGGAAAGGTGGACTGGATATTTCACACATCTGATTCGTTCGCGTTTGTCTTATTGCGGTTCGGTTTGGCGGTGACATTTTTCATGCACGGCACGCAGCATGCGTTTGGCTGGCATGGCGGCAAGGGGCCGAAGGCGCAGGTGACCAACTGGCGCGACAAGTATCACATCCCCGTGCCGATGGGAGTGTTCGCTTTGGTGATCGAGCTTTCGACAGTGGTGTCGATGGCCCTCGGTTTCTTCGTCAAGCCGGTGGCGTTTTGCTTGGCGGTGTTCATCGCCTTCGCGTTGTTCCTGAGCCACTGGAGCCACGGTTTTTTCCTCGCCT
>JAERMN010000574.1 GCA_016844625.1 Deltaproteobacteria bacterium | reverse complement strand
GATGATTGGGCTAAATTAGCTTGTTTCCGCCGCCGGCGCAAAAGCTTCGTCGCATTTGAGTTGAAATCGATTCATGTTCTCGGATAGCTTTGGACCGTTAGAGGTCAAAAATACTTTCGTTAGAGCACCGAGTCGACCTTACGGTTGCGCGAAGGAGGATAAACCCATGACGGCGCCAACTGGCAACTATCAAGGGGTGAGCGGATTTACATTTACCCAAGAAGAAAATGAGCAACTGACCCGCGTCGGTCCGGGAACGCTGATGGGAAATTTGTTTCGCCAGTACTGGATCGCAGTCATTCCGTCGTCCTTTCTTTCAGAATCCGGCGTCAAGCCGTTACGGATACGGCTCCTTTGCGAAGACTTGGTATTGTTTCGTGCTGGCAACGGCAAGATTGGTTTGGTCGGTGCTTACTGTCAGCACCGTTTGGCGCCGCTCTATTTTGGCCGCATCGAGGATAACGGCATTCGCTGCCTATACCATGGTTGGAAGTACGCCACTGACGGCACCTGTATGGAAATGCCGAATATTCCCGCGGAACAACAGTTTTGTGATGCGATTCACCATCCCAGTTATCCTTGTGTCGAATACGGCGGAGTCATCTGGACGTATATGGGTCCGTCCAAGGAACTTCCCGCGCTGCCTGAATTTGAATTCGCCCTAGTGCCCGACGAGCAGCGCAGCTACCGGGTGTTTCACCAGGAATGTAATTACCTCCAGGTACTCGAAGGCGGCATCGACCCGACCCATGTCATGTGGCTTCATTCGCCTTATAATTTGGCTGACGAAAGCCTGGCGCAGAAACATCAACCGTCGCAGCATATAGTCGCCAACAAATCCGGCGCGCGCACGCCGATGGCAATCGAGATCGTCGACACGGCGGCGGGCTTCATGTACGGCGCCAAACGGCCGTTCGGCGCGGGCGAGGACTTGTGGCGCGTCAACCAATTCATCATGCCCTTCTATTCGATGCCGCCGGGCAGCGAGCTGCGCGGCGCGCGCATTTATACACCGATTGACGACGAGAACTCGATCAAATGGCAAATTAATTGGTACCCGACCCAGGAAATTATGCAGTCAGTTAAAAAAGGCGACCGATTGAATTTTCCCGAGGAAGAGTATTTGCCGGCGACCCATGAGCCTTATAGTTTCATCCGGCCGAAAGCGACTAAGGCAAACGATTATCTGATCTCTTGGGACGTGCACCGAACTCAGCGGATGGGGATCGCCGGAGTCAACTTGCAGGACCGCTGCGTGACTGAGAACGAAGGGCCGACGCCGATACTGGACCGTAGCAAAGAAAATCTCTGCAGCGGCGATTATACCACCATCAAGGCGCGGCGAATGTTGCTAGGCGCGGCCACGGCGCTGCGCCAGCGCGGCGCGCTGCCGCCGGGGGTAAAAGATCCTCGGGTGTACCGCGTGCGCGCGACATCGAAGGTCGTTCCCGACTCAATCCCTTGGGTGGAAGGCGTGAAGAGCGACGTGCTGGTATCCGGCAGCACGGCATTGGGCTGACAACGGCACTGGCCTAACGTCGGTCAGTCTCAGTGGGTCGATTCGCCGCAGATCGCTACGTTAAATTAATTGCCTTACGAAGTCCGTCGTTCTCGCAGGCTCTAAGCGGGGGTGACGCCCTTAAGAAAAATCTCATGGCGAGATAGCGCGCGGCTTGCTGCGTAATGCGTTTACAGGTGCCGGTTAGAATGTGATTTACGGAACCGGCCAAAAGATGACTCGCGCAAAGGCGCAAAGCACGCCAAGTTCGGAGAATTAGGGTCATGTTTTGTTTTACGCTCTAGGCGCCTTGGCGCGATAAAATGTTTTGACCTGATTCCATTCTTTTTGATACCCCGTAGCTTGCTGCGGGGTTGTGCATTGAAGTTTCCAAAGTGTGCGGGCATCCGATTGATTTATTTGACTCACCAAACCGCGGCGAGTAACTATGCTCAATTATTCAATGCCGCACAGCAAAGGAAGTTCGCGCCATGCCCAAGTCTACTTACCACGAATACGCCTGCGAAGAATTCGTTGCCACGGAACAACCGTTCTATCTACCCGTTGGCCATGAAGTGGAGGTGTTTGACGCGGCCTTTGCAAAAAAACTTCCGGTGCTGCTCAAAGGTCCCACCGGGTGCGGCAAGACGCGCTTTGCCGAATACATGGCGCACCGCTTGGGCCCGCTGCCGCTGATCACGGTGGCCTGCCACGAAGATCTGACAGCGACGGATTTGGTCGGCCGCTACTTGCTCGAAGGACAGGAAACCCGCTGGCTCGACGGTCCGTTGACGCGCGCGGTGAAAGCCGGCGCGATCTGTTACCTCGACGAGATCGTCGAGGCGCGCAAAGACACCACGGTGTTGATCCATCCACTGACCGATCATCGGCGCATCTTGCCGATTGAGCGGCGCGGCCAAGTGGTGCAGGCGCATGAAAACTTTCTCATGGTGATTTCTTACAATCCCGGCTATCAGACGGTGCTCAAAGATTTAAAGCACAGCACGCGCCAACGTTTCGTAGCCATCGAGTTCGATTACCCGCCCGAGGATCGCGAGCGGGAAATCATCCGCCACGAAAGCGGCTTATCGGAAGAAATCGCCGGCCGGCTGGCCCACTTGGGCGCCAAGGTGCGCAACTTGCGCGAGCATGGGCTCCAGGAAGGGGTCAGCACGCGCTTGCTGATTTACGCAGGAACATTGATGAGCACGGGCGTCGCGCCGCGGCTCGCCTGCCAGGTTGCCGTGGTACAGGCGCTCACCGACGACAAGGAAGTTGGGCAAAGCTTGCAAGAAGTCGTCGACGCGATCTTTCCGGAGTA
>JAERMN010000118.1 GCA_016844625.1 Deltaproteobacteria bacterium | reverse complement strand
TATTTTTCCGCGATGCTATTTGTTCGCTTTACCGAAAATCTCATTAAACAACTTATCCGCCGGCCGGCGATCGGCATTGTTGTCATCGTCGGCGTCGAAGTAGTCGACACCATCTTTTCTCTGCATTTCTTCCGGAACGTCGTTCTTGGGAATATCCATGCGCAGCGAATTGGAGCCGGTACGCGGACGACCTTTGCGGCCTTTCTGAACTTGCGCTTGCCCTTCGCGCGATAGCAGCCAGTTGACGAAAACTTTTGCCGCATTGGGATGGGGCGCGTTTTGCAGCAAGCTCAGCGTCCCGCCCGAAGAGCTGAGCGTGCCGCCCTCTTTCAAATTAAGTATCTGACCGACGGGCAAACCCTGCTGCATCGCCTTGTCCATCTCATCCGACACGCAAGGGACGCACAGCGAAAACTTCCCGGCCGCTAGCCAATCGACAGGCTGGCGGTAATCGCGTGCGATCGAAACTTCCATCTCGCCGTAAAGCTTTTTGATGTACTCAGGACCGAGCTTGGCGTGGTAGTAAAAAAACAGCACGGGATTGTCCATGCCGCGCATGCGTGGATCGGCAGCGACGATTTTGCCTTTCCACTTGGGCTGCACCAGATCCCAGTAAGAGCCAAACTCGCGCGGGTTGACCATTTTGGAATTGTAATTGATCTCCACTCCGCCGGCGTTGCCGAGATAGACGAAGACATACTTATCTTCCGGATCAACGTACTTGTGCGCGCCGCGCCACCACTTGGCCTCATCCAAGACTTCCGGCAACAGCAGTATCGGCTTGATGGGATCGAGAATCTTGCCGACATAAAGCGTCGTAAACGCGGTGCCCTTGCCGCCGGCGAAAAGATCGGCGATATGCTTTCCCGCGCGCCGCTCGGCGACGAGGCGCGGCCCGAGGTCGTTGCCACGGCCGCGCAGCTGGCTCACTTTAATCTTCGGGTAAGCTCGCTCAAAGGCGTGAACCGTATCCTCAGTCAGCGGCCCAGCGTCGAAGATATAAATGCTGACGACGCCTTCCCTCTCAGCCGCCGCAACCGTCTTCTCCCATTCAACTCGCCAAACGGGTTTAGACTCTGCGGCGAAACCGAAAGCGGTGTTTAGCAGCAGTAAGAAGAGCGCGGACAACAGCTTGGTCTTCATGGATCTCCTTTGAGTGAGAAGCCCGCTTGGAGTTTTTCTACTTTACGGCGAAAGTTTCCTGAAAGAGCTTGATGTAGCGGTTAAAGTCACCGTACATTTCCGGCGATCCAAATGCCGGTTTAATCCCTTCAACGAGGCGCGCAAGCTCGGGCGCAGTGTCGATGCGGTCCGGAATACGTTTTTGCGCTCGTAGGATCTCCTGTCCCGTTTTGGACAGCAGAAAATCGATAAACAGTTTTCCCGCGTTCGGATTAGGCGCTTTGGAGGAAAGCGCTACCGGATGGAGATTGGCGTAAACTGGATCGAGCGCAATCCAGTCCACCGGCGCTCCGCGTTGCTTTAGCGTTTCAAAGTTCTGCGAGTAGGCAGTCAGCGCCAGCTTGAACTCTCCAGCGGCCACCAGTTCTGCGACCAACTCGCGCCCGTTGCGCAATTGTGGATTGTTTTTTGCCAGCTGGCGCATGAAGCTGAGGCCCTTTTCCTCTCCAAGGCCGCGAACCACGACGGCGAACCACTCATAAGACTTCGCATCGAGACCAATCTGTCCGAACCAAACACGCTTGAGGAGATCCGAATAAGATTTTGGCACATCTTCTTTAACGACTAATTTGGTGTTGTATCCAGCGACAGCGTAGTTGGTGTAAATCGATGTCCACGTACCGCGGGGGTCTTTATAACCATCGCGGTAATATCGGGACTCGGGCGACTCGTAGACGGCCAGCATACCCTTCTCATTGAGCAGTTGAGTATAAATCGCCGAATTCATGAAGACATCCCAAAGATGTCGTCCTGCCCGAGCTTCAGTAAAGATGCGTTCCACCAACTGAGGACCACCGGTGCGGAAATACTCGGCTGCGATTTTGGGATATCGCCGCCGAAACTCGTCCACCAGCATCTTTGCGTCAGCCGACCCAATGGTCGTGTACCAGACCATCTTTTTTTCGGCTTCCGCCTGCTCCTTCCATTGTGACCCCCGGGCGGCCCCCGGAGTCAGAGAGACTGCGAGGAATAACAAGAACCAAACTTTTGCTACCATGGACTCACCCTCTCGTTCGCCCTAGGGCATATTCTCAAGTAACAAACCCCGGCCCTTGATGGGCTGGCGCACGTGCAACCGTTTCTCGATCGCCCAAACCCTGGCCGCAACTGCGCAGACGACCGGAATTTGCAGATCCTGTTCCAAAAGCGAAACCGCATCGAGGATACGCCACCCTGAACCAATCAGACAAATCCCGTCGGTTGTCGGATATTGGAAATAGAGTTTTCGCGCGAAGTCGTATGCCTCGAAGGGCGACACGCTTCCTATCTCGGTAAATGCTACCGGGAAACCGTTGACAGCTAGCACCTGAAACCCGGCATCGGAAAAATAACTGGAGTATTTCGCCAATCGCCCACTACTGTTGCCATCGTCATAGGAACTTATCACTAGCAGTCGCTTAATTCCGAGGGCCTTCGTTGCTTCGACGAGAACCCTTCCCGTCGTGACGATCGGTGTGGAATATTTCTCTTCCAATTCTCTGACAATTTCCTCCGAACGCTGATACCCTTTCTGGACGAAAAGAGGCGCGCCTTCAGGATGAATGATGTCCACTTTCATTTCCGCCAATTCGGCGATGATTTTCTCCGCCGCGGCAAAGCCGTCGACAAATTCTTCCTCTAGCCCTTGTTTGACACCGACAAACTTGGGAATGACGCCAATCCCTTCTGGAAGAAGTCGAATAAATTCTTCCAGTGAACCCGGCCGATAAGTAGGTTTGATAACGCCGACAACACCGCGCCAACAACCCGAAAATTGTTTTTTGGCCATCTTCGACACCCAATATTAGAACCCGTGGTTGCGGTTAGTTAAATCGCGATCGACGTCGGGGTCAAGTCTAGACTTAGCTAGTTCAGGATCTCCGGCGTAAAAGCTAGTTCTGTTCAACTCCAGACTTGACCCCCTAATCGATTCAATTTACGTTTGGCATTGCATCGCTTTCAAAGTCATTAGAACGACAATCTTCGCGCCTCTGTTGGCTTAATGCCCGCGAATAAACTCCAGCACATTGCGATTGAAGGCCTCGGGCTGTTCCCAGTTGATCGAGTGAGCGGCTTCGGGCAATACGATAATTTGTGCGCCGGGGATATGGGCGAGTTGGCGGCGCATGACCCAGGGCGGCGCTTGCAGGTCTTGATCTCCGGGCATCAGCAGCGTCGGCACCCGAATCGTCGCGAGCTTCTCGAACGTGATCGTCGTGCGTTGGGATTGCACCGGCGCGCCCTTATGTTGCGAGTTGTGATGAATTTCCAGCCAGCGTTTGAGACCCTCGGGATTAGTCGCCATGTAACCCATGCTCACTTCGCGAAACTCCGGCGGCCAGCTGGAAAAATTGGGAAGCGCTGTCTGCGCACGGAGCTGGCGCAATTCTTCGTCAACGATGGCGCCGCCGCTGGCGGCGATGACCAGGCTGCGAAGCCGCTCGGGATGCCAGAGAACGTAGTCATAGGCGGCGAAGCCGCCGCCGGCCACGCCGACGAGATGGAAACGGTCGAGCTTCAGGTCCTCAACCAGGGCGTGCAGATCAGCGGCGATGGTGCCGGGCTGTGGACCCGTGTCTGGATTCGCCCGACTGCGGCCCCACCCGCGCCGATCGAACGAAATGACCCGATAGCCCGCCTCGACGAAACCCGGAATATTGTACTGCCAGCTGTCGGCATTGCCGGTGTTGGCGTGCAACAACACAAGGGGCACGCCAACACCACAACTGTCCGTGTACCACAGTCGTACGCCCGGCAGGTCGGTGTATCCTGCGAAACTCAGGTTAGAAGTTTGTGTAGTGGATTCCACAATCAGAAACCTCCCTCCTTTTCCAATGCTCGCGTCCCGTGGTCAATCCTACACCGTATCAGCCAAATTGTTATCATGTCGGCACAACGATCGAGTGTTTGCCCTGTTCAGTTTCTTGAAATATTCAGCGGGCTCGTTGTTCCAGTCGCGGGTTGCGGTGTGACGACTAGACTACTATCGGGTGTGTATCAGTCACGTCGATCGCTTGAGCCCGGCAATGAGTCGTTTAAGAGACTGCTCCCGTTCCTTCTTGAGCTCGGCTAACGCTTCTTCCAGATCTCCGGTCAGAGTCATGCTTCCTCGAAGCTTAAACGAAGATTGTTTTGCTATTTTTCGCATTTTTTTACTCGTCCTTCCCCGCCGTCACCAGTGGCTCGATGGTTACCGAGGGGTCGAGCGGGTTTTTTCGCCGCGCTGCTGCGATATAGCACTCGCCGTCTTCCGGCAGCAGGAAACCTTCCGTGACCAATTCATCGACAGTGCGTTTTACAATGTCGATGTATGCCTGATGGCTCGGATAGCGCTCTTCAATCGACAAGCGCGGGTCGCCGATCTTTTCGCGCTCGGCTTTGGTGCGCGCAAAGGCTTTTAGGCAACCGTTGGTCATCATCAGTTCGCCTTCGGCGAAGCCGGCTTTGCGCAGCGCCCAGCCGATATAAGTTGCGATTGGCGCTTGCATGTCCGGGTAGCGTACGCCGCCCAAGTCGTTGCCGTCAGCGTCGACCTGCGGCACTTGAATCGGATACTCTTTGCCTTTTACGGCCTCAGGCGGAAAAATGCTCATGATGCCGCGCTCGTCGAACTCGGGGCCGTAGTTCCACAGCGGCAACCGGCTCGGCGTCGCGGGCAGATTGACGCCGGGAATTTTGGGGAATTTCTTGAGCGCTTCCTCGGGCGACACCAACTGCCCGTCAGAGCGGCGCGGCACGCGGGTCGGCGGCGGCGGCACACCTTGGCTCGCCCAACGGTCCATGAGCACAAAGCAGGCGCGCAGAAACGGTTGCGGCGAAAAATTATTGGGCGGCAACTGCCCGGCCCAGCGCGGGTTGTCAGCAGCGATCGCCGCGTGCGGCGATCCGGCCAGCATGTACATGCGCACGTTCGCCGGAATCTCGACATCGCTGCCGTCGCGCGGGTCGGTGTGCGTCATCGAGCCGTGGCGTTCCCAATATTCGCTGGAGGTGTGACAGTGGACGATCAATGGATCGGTGTCGGGACGCGTAAGCACGCCATCGACTTTGCCGGTGAAAGGATCGGGGACAGAACTAAAATTGAACGGATAACGCTCCGACGGATAGGAGTGTTCCTCATGCTGGCGCGGATAGCGGCCGATCTGCGCGAAGCGCATGTTGAAATACAAGCGGCCGATGCCGGTATGGGTCTGCACCGCGTCGAAAACTCTGCGCCCCTCCGCGTCGCGGTTCCAGCCTTCGTAAACGAACTCGCGCACGACGCGGCCAGCGAGCGATGCGCCGTATCCATAGACTTTATCGATTAAGCCGGCGAGCGGATTGCCGACGCCGCCTGAATCGGCCTTGCCGTAACGCAAGAGCGAAACCAAATTGCGCAGGCCGAGAAAGCCCAGCCCCATGACGCGCGAGCCTTCGGTGTCGTAAATCAACTCGTAAATCCAACCGGTCTTGAATCCGCCTTTAACGTGAAGATCGACGTTCGAAGGCGTGAGCTCGATTTTGCCGTCCTTTTCCTTCGCCTTGGCCAAATCCCACTCGCTTGCCGGTAGCGGAACCCGCGGGTCAGCTTCTTTTTCTCTAAGCGTCAGTGTCGCCGTGGCGCGGTTGAGCACGGGATAGCATTGGATATTAGCGTTGCCGCTTACGGGCATCGACAACACGCCGCGCTTGTCGGAAATAAATTCCTGGCGAACTTTACCGCGCAACGGTTGGCCGTTGTGGCGCGCCTCGGGCAGAAAAGCAACGACGTTGCTGCCATTATAGACTAAATCACCTTGCCAGCCGGCACACACAACCGCGTAGCCTTGGCGGTTGAGAAAACCGTTGCCGGCGTAGGACTCTTTCGACAGATCCGGACCGCCGCCGTCGTTTAAACGCGTGAACGCGCCGCGCCCGCCGCGATTGGAGAAATCGAATAAGAGCTTGCGGTTGCCGCGGTTCATATCCACTGGCTTGACAATATCGAGCACGGTTTTGAACTCGACCAGCCCCTCTGGATTGCGCGGCGCAAACTCTAAGTCGCAGATGAACGGCAAGTCTTTTTCGTTGGGATCGATGGCGAACGACGCCGTGCCCAATAAACGCTCGTAGGGACCGGTATTGCCGAAAGTCACACCGCCGGCGAAGGGCGTCTTGCTGGCGAACTCGAGATGAATTTGATTGCGTGACATTGGTTTTCTCCTTTTGCAAATGCCTTTGTGGTAGGGGGCAGGCGCCCCACATCTGTCTCAATTTAGGCTCTTCCGGGTTTACCGTGAAGATGTTTTCACCACGAAGGACACGAAGCATGCCCCGAGCAAAGCCGAAGGGAGCACGAAGTTCGGAATCCTAATCATCCGAACCCTTCGTGTCCTTCGTGCTCTTCGTGGTGAACAAAACAAATCGAACTTGACGCGTTATCCACACAAATACCTGATGAACCGAAATCTAGTTGTCGTGCAAAAACGCAATGCTCCACACACAGCCGCTCCTCAGTGCCGGACGCTAACAAAGTAGTTTGGCAGGGTCAACGACAACGCCCATGGCGATTTTTAGTTTGACAGCAAGCGCGCTGATTGAATATCGTCGGCGCTAAAGTTACCCGGTCCACTTGGAGGAGCTATTATGGGCACAACAGGCAATAATTTAGATCCGGAAAAACAGCCTGCGCTAAGCCGCCTCGATATGTATCAAGAGTGGCGCAAGCGCGAGGGCGCGCCGCTAGTCGGCGGCGTCTACATCAAAGACATGAAAGCCGTGGAAGTCGGCCCGTGGCCGCGCAAGGGCGACGGCGTCAAGGGCGCGCTCTGCTATCTCGACGGCGACGACGAAGCCGACGAGCATCTCGTCGAATTGCCTTCGGGCGGTTCCACTGCGCCGCTGCGCCATCTCTACACCGAGGCGATCTACGTCGTCAGCGGCCACGGCTCGACCTCGGTCTGGCGCGGCGAACAGGGCGCGAAGCAAACTTTCGAGTGGGGACCGGGCAGCTATTTCGTGCTGCCCACCAACGCGTCGCATCAATTTTTCAACGCCAGCTTGTCGCGTCCGGCGCGCTGGTTTTCCGTCACCGATCTGCCGCAACTGTTGCGCCAGTGGGCCAGCGAAGATTTTATTTTCAATAATCCTTACGACTTCACCGATCGTTATGCCGGCGGCACCGACTATTTCACCGCCGAGGCGAAGCTCTACAAGGGACGGGTGTGGGAAACGAATTTTATTCCGGACATCAAGAAGCTGCCGCTCTACGAATGGAAAAGCCGCGGCGGCGGCGGCACGAATGCGTTCATGGTGATGGGCGCCGGGATGATGGAGTCGCACGTTTCCAGCTTTCCAGCGGGCCACTACAAGAAGGGACACCGCCACGGTCCCGGCGCTCATCTCTACATCACCGAAGGCGAAGGCTATGTGTTGACGCAGCGCGGCAACGAGCCGCGCATCCGCTGCGACTGGCAAGAAGGCAGCCTTTATCTGTCCGGCGCCGGCGCGGGAATCTGGCTGCACCAACACTTCAACGTCGGTTCTACACCGGCTACTTACTTGGTGATGAACCAGGGCATCTCGCGCAAGCACGCCGCCAATCGCTGGCAAGCCAGTGAGTCAACGGTGCTGCGCGGCGGCGAGATCAGCGGCAAGGAAGGCGGACGGCAAGTCGAATACGAGGATGAAAACCGAGAGATTCATGAAATATTCGAAGCCGAACTCAAGCAGCGCGGCATCGCCTGCAAAATGAAAAAGATGGTGCCCTGGTGCACCGGCGAAGCCGGCGCCGAAAGCGCCAAAGCCCACTACCTCGACGAGCATGGCGAGGTCGCGTAGGCGGCAACCGAAGAAGATAAAAGAATTAGCCGCAAAGAACGCAAAGTTCGCAAAGGGGAATTGGGATTTTTAGGGGCGCAGCATGCTGCCTTCGTGGTGAGTAATGTTTTCGGCATTACAAACAAACTCTCTCAACAACCTGAAAGCCGCCCAATGCACGACGTCCCCGACGATCACGAACACGACGACGAAACCGAGCATCCGCTGTGGAAGCTCGATACGATCACGCTCACCAGCGTCGGCATCGACGTCGGCACGGCGACCTCGCAGATTCTTTTTTCGCAATTGGTCCTGCGCCGGCTCGGCCGCGAGTTGTCGAGCCGCTTTGTGGTTACCGAGCGCGACACGCTGTACCTGTCGCCGGTGCACTTGACGCCTTACACCAATGGACGGGAGCGCATCGACGATCAGGCGCTCGGTCAGCTCGTCGACGACGCCTACCGGGAAGCCGGTCTCAGTCCGCGCGATGTCGACACCGGCGCGATCATCCTCACCGGCGAGGCGATCCGGCGCGACAACGCGCGCGCCATCGCCGACCTATTCGCGGCGCAGCGCGGCAACTTCGTCTGCGCCACGGCGGGCCACAACTTCGAAGCGCAGCTCGCCGCCCATGGCTCCGGCGCGGTGGCGCATTCCGCCGAGAAACTATGCCGAGTCTTAAACATCGACATCGGCGGCGGCACCACCAAGCTCGCCGTCGCCGAGCGCGGCCGCGTCCTCAGCACCGCAGCGTTTCACATCGGCGGCAGACTGCTCTCATCCGACGCGGCAAACACGATCACGATGATAGAGCCCGGCGGTCAACTGTTGGCAAGTCAAGCAGGATTCCAGTGGCAAGTCGGCAGCCGCGTGACAACGGCGGCGATCGAGCGGCTAGCCAGCCACATGGCCCAGGCGATTCTGAGCCTGACTCAAGAAGAGCAGCCAAGAACTGAGTTCGAGCAACTCTGGCTAACCGCGCCGCTCAGTGGACCGAAAAACTACGACGCCGTGATTTTCTCCGGCGGCGTCGGCGAATATGTTTACGGCAAGCAGTCGCAATCCTTCGGCGATCTCGGCGCGCCGCTGGGGCGAGCACTGCGAAAGATAATAAGCGACGGCGCACTTCCCTGGCGACTCGAGCCGGCGCGCGAGTGCATTCGCGCCACCGTCATGGGCGCGGCGCAACACACCGTGCAAGTGAGCGGCAATACGATCCACCGCACCGACGAGAGTTTGCTGCCACGGAAAAACCTTCAGGTGCTGCGGCCTCAAGTGAACATGGACAGCGACATCGACAGCCCGTCAGTCGCTGAGGCGATCCAGAAACATTTCCGAGCTTTTGACTTGGTTGAAGGACAAGCGGAAGTCGCCCTGGTGTTTCGCTGGGATGGGCCGCCGACCGCGCTCCGTATCGCAGCGTTTTGCCGCGGGCTGATCGCTGGCTTGGCAGCGACGCTAAAAAACCACCGGCCGATTTATCTAATCTTCGATCACGACTTGGCCGGCCTGGTCGGCACGATTCTCAAAGATGACTTCGCCATCGAGAACGCTTTACTCTGCCTCGACGGCGTCACGCTGCACGATTTTGACTTCATCGATCTCGGCAACATCTTAGAGCCGTCGGGCACGGTGCCGGTTACGATCAAATCGCTGATCTTCCAGTTTTAGCGCCACGTGAAATTTGCAATCGTGTCTCCCGTGCCTTAAATTTGCTTTGCCCCTTCTAATTCGGAACTCGATCAGCAAACATGAATAACTTCTCACGATCGCGTC
>JAERMN010000573.1 GCA_016844625.1 Deltaproteobacteria bacterium | reverse complement strand
GCGCGGTCCAAATCTTCCTGCTTGGTGACGTCGCAGTTGGCGAAGATCGCCTCGCCGCCTTCCTTGTCCTTGATCAGCTGATCGATGCGCGGTGAAATGGTTTCCTGAATATCGCAGCAAACCACTTTCGCGCCCTCGCGGGCGAATAACCGCGCCGTCGCTCGGCCGATGCCGCTATTCGCGCCGGTGATGATCGCGACCTTGGCTTTAAGCCGTCCCAGTCCGGGCCGGAGCATTTCGTGCTCGTCTTTTAAAATTATTTCCGCCATTGTTCGTGCCTCCTGAATTTTGCCTCGCACGTTATCTCAGCAGGTTAAAAAAACCAAGTCGAGTATCGATGATCGAGGATGGAGGATGGATTCGGACGATGCGGAAGATGGCAGTTTGACGCTTAACGGGAGAGGATGAGATATAGGAAGTCGAGAATGCAGGCTGGAGGATCGAATAGCAATTATCAGAAGCTTTCGCGATCTTGATGTTTACGCGCTTGGGCGGCAACAGGCGAAGAGAATTTTTCTGCTATCGAAAGCTTTTCCAAAGGAAGAAAGATACTCGCTCACCGATCAGATACGGCGCTCTTCGCGCGCGGTTAACGCTATGGTTGCGGAGGCATGGGCGCGGCGGTTGTATCCAGCCGCGTTCATCAACAAAATCGATGAGGCTCTGGGAGAGGCAATGGAAACGCAAGCTTGGTTGGATCATGCCGTCGACTGTGATTACCTCACGCGAGCGCAACACCATGAACTTGGTGATGCGTGGCAGAAGATTGGCGCGATGCTGAATCGAATAATCGAGCGCGCCGCCGACTTCTGCCGCTCAGCGACGCGCCACTGACTCTTATGTCTTAATCGAACCTCGATCTTCCATCCTCGATCCTCGGCCGGCTTTTTATTTTTTGTAAAGCTGCTTAATAAACCCCGATTTCTCCAACTCGGCCACCAGGCTCATGTCGACGTAAGTCTTGGCATCCGCCGCCGCTGCCTTGGGATTTCTCGGGGCGAGATCGTCGAGCATAGTTTTTACGCCATCCGAGGTCGGGTAGGGGACTTCGGGGAAGACATTCGAATAGTCTTTGTAGGCGCGCTCAAGTCCTTCGGGATCGGCGACGCCGAGATTCTTTTTGAACAGCGCCTTGGCGTATTCTTTCTCCGTCTTGATGATGTGGATCGCTTCGATCATCGCGCGGGTGAACTTGAGCAGTAGTGGCCGTTTGGCTTTGACGATCGCTTCACGGCTCAAGATGCCGTTCCACCAGAAGGGAATCTTGAGATCGGTGACATCGTAAAGATTGCGGAGCCCGAGCTTCTCGGCCTGGGTCAGAAACGGCTCGGGCATGATCGTGAACTGGGTGACGCCCCTGGACAGCGCCGCGAATCGTTCAGCAACGCCGCCGGTGGGAATGATCTTCACGTCTTTGTCGGGATCGACGCCTAATTTTCGCAGCGCCAGGCGCAAACCGAGATCCGAGGTGCTTCCCAGCCGGTTAACGCCGCCGATTTTGCCCCGGAGCTGTTCGACGGTGGCGATGCTCGATAACGAAACAATATGATCGACGAAGGTAGGTACCACGCCGACGATCATGACCGTATCGGCGCCGGCGAGGCGCGAGCTGGTGAGGGTCGTCACGGAGATGCTGGCGGCGTCGATTTCATTTGCCAGAAGCGCTTGAAGTACCGTCGGGCTGGCGTTAATCGCAATGATTTCCGGTGTTACTCCCTGTTTCTGCAACAGTTTGCGGTCTTCGATGACCCAAATCGGGCTGTTGGTCGGGCTGAAGCCGGCCCATGCCAAGCGCAATCTTTCCTGAGCGAGGGCTAACGGCATTTGCGCAGCCATCACGAGAATGACGGCGAGAGCGTAGATTATTTTCATCATCGCGGTTTCCTCCTTAACGGTTAGACGGCAGAAGTTATCCCGTGTTCGCGTCGAGATCAACAGATAAAATGAAGTAGTCCGCAGCAAGCTGCGGGGTATCGTACCCGTAGAGATTGACCGGCTATCGTCCGATTACATTGACTCAGTAGGTCAATTGGTGTACCTAAAAGCGGGTTTCGAGAGAGGGCGCAAGTTTATGGCTAATAAGGGAATTCTTATTACCGGCGGTTCCGGATTGGTGGGCGCGTACGCGGTCAACATGTTGCTTGAACGCGGTGAGCGGCCGGTGGTTTTCGATGTCTCGCTCAACGACCGTTTGCTCGCTGCCGTTGGCGTCGACACCGGCAAGGTGACGATGATCCGCGGCGATATGATGGACATGCCGGCGATTATTTCCGCCATCCGCGATAATGATTGCGACCGTATTATCCATTTGGCCGCCTTCCTCGGTGAAGAAGTCCAGCGCCGACCCTATAGCGGCGTGAATCTAAATTTCATGGGTACGGTGAATGTCTTCGAAGCCGCCCGATTGGAAAAGGTCGCGCGGGTGATATTCCCGAGCTCTGGGACGGTTTATCTGGGCTCCCTGGGCGAAGGGCTGAAGCAAATCGACGAAAGCATTCCTATGAACCCGCCATCGGTCTACGCTGCGACGAAGGCGAGTTGCGAGTTCATGGGACGAGCTTATGCCAAACGCTACGGCTTTGAGTTCATCTGCCTGCGCTACACTGGTGGACTTTACGGTCCGTCGCCGGCGGCGCTCAAGGCGACCCGAGAGATCGCCATTCAGCAAATGATTCGCGCAGCGGTGAAGGGCGAATCGGCGCAGATCGGTTGGCCTTATGGTCCAGCCGAGATTCTTTATGGTAAAGACGCCGCCAAAGGGACGGTACTGGCGGTGTTGAAAGACAAATTCAAAGACACACTATTTCACATTGGCAACGGCGATTTGTTGAGTGGCGAC
>JAERMN010000572.1 GCA_016844625.1 Deltaproteobacteria bacterium | reverse complement strand
TGCGTTGTGGGGTGGGGAGGGGACGTCCGTCATTCCCGTGAAAACGGGAATCCAGGCCGTTGCTAGTGGGCTAAGAACACGTAACTTGGATTCCCGCGTGCGCGGGAATGACGGAAACGAGAGCAAACGCGGTTTAGTTCGTGATCCCGCCAATTCGGATCAAATCGCCGGTAATTTGCGCGATGCTTTCGCCGATCGCTTGTACGGTATGATCGCGCGGCATCGCTGTGAAGAGGAAGTTGCGCAAGAAGCGCGCTTGCGTGAGCAGGCGAGACGCTTCGGCATTCCATTGGTCGCGGCGAATGAAGTGCTTTACCACAATCCGTCACGGCGGCGCTTGCAGGATGTCTTGACGGCGATTCGTCATGGCACTCCGGTCGCTGCTTGCGGCCGAAAATTAAAACCGAATGCAGAATATGCACTCAAGCCGCCTTACGCTTTTGCGCGGCTTTTCGCCGACGATCCGGTGGCACTCGCGCGCACGCTGGAGATCGCCGAGCGCTGCAATTTTTCACTGGACGAAATCCGTTATCGTTATCCGTCAGAAGAACTGCCTGACGGCACGACTTCGGCCCAGTGGCTGCGCCGGCAGGCATTCAACGGCGCGCGTTGGCGCTACGGCGAATGCATTCCTGAGACGGTTGCGGTGCAATTGGAAAAAGAGCTGGAGATCATCGAGGCGCTGGATTATCCCGGCTACTTTCTCACCATGTGGGAGATCGTCGAGTTCTGCCGTGCCAAGGACATACTTTGCCAGGGCCGCGGCTCGGCGGCGAATTCCGTCGTCTGTTATTGTCTGGGCGTGACCGCGGTCGATCCGGTGCGCATGGGGTTGCTCTTCGAGCGCTTTATTTCCAAAGAGCGCGCCGAGCCGCCGGATATTGATTTAGACATCCAGCACGGCCGGCGCGAGGAAGTGATCCAACATGTTTATCAAAAGTACGGCCGCCAGCGCGCCGCGATGGTGGCCAATGTTGTCCGCTACCGCTCGCGCTCGGCGCTGCGCGACGTCGGTAAAGCGCTCGGACTTTCTGAAACGGCGCTCGATCGGGTGGCGAAGTTTCTTTCGTCCTATGAAAATGTCCGGCCGGAAGTGCTGGTGCAAATGGGTATAGATCCGTCCACCGGTTTGCACGAGCATCTGCTGCAGCTGTCTAACGAAATTCTCGACTTCCCGCGCCACCTATCGATCCATCCCGGCGGTTTTCTGCTCGGCCATGAGCCGGTGCACGACATGGTGCCGATCGAGAATGCCACGATGCCGGAGCGCACGGTGATTCAGTGGGACAAAGAGGACGTCGAAGATCTGGGTCTGTTCAAAGTCGATCTGCTCGGTCTTGGCGGGCTGACTCAACTCGATCTTTGCTTCAAGCTTTTGCGCGAGCAGCGCGGCGTCGAATTATCCATGGCGACGATCCCGCCACGCGACGAAGCGACCTTCGACATGATCTGTCAAAGCGACACGGTAGGCGTGTTTCAGATCGAAAGCCGCGCCCAGATGGCGATGTTGCCGCGGCTGCGCCCGCGAAATTTTTACGATCTGGTGATCGAGATCAGCATCGTCCGTCCCGGCCCGATCACCGGCGGCATGGTGCATCCGTACCTGCGGCGAAGACAGGGCAAAGAAGCGGTCGAATATCCGCATCCGTCGTTGCAGCCCGTGCTGGAAAAAACTCTCGGTGTGCCGCTGTTTCAGGAGCAGGTGATGCGCTTGGCGATGATTGCCGCCGACTACACGCCGGGCGAGGCCGATCAGCTGCGCCGCGACATGGCGGCGTGGCATCGCACCGGACGGATGGAGCGCCATCGCGAGCGGCTGATCACGCGCATGCAAGCGAAGGGCATCGCCGTAGAGTTCGCCGAGCGCGTCTTCGAGCAGATTCGCGGCTTCGGCGAATACGGTTTTCCCGAAAGCCACGCGGCAAGCTTTGCGCTCATCGCTTACGCGACCGCCTGGCTCAAGTGTCATTATCACGCGGAATATACCTGCGCGTTGCTGAACGCTCAGCCGATGGGTTTTTACACGCCGGCGACGATCGTCGAAGATGCCAAGCGCCATCGTGTCGTCGTCCGCGCCATCGATGTTCAGATGAGCGAGCGGGATTGCACGCTTGAGCGTTGCGGTGAAAGCGCCGGCGGTTTCAACCTGCGCATGGGGCTGCGCTATGTCAAAGGGTTAGGCGAGGGAGAGTGGCAAAGAATTGAGTCGGCGCGACGAACCAAGCCGTTTGTGTCGCTGGAAGATTGCGTCCGGCGCACCGGACTCAATGAAGGCAGCTTATGCGCGCTGGCGGAAGCCGGCGCCTTTGAAAGTTTAGGCGTAACGCGGCGCAACGCCTTGTGGGATGTGCGCCGGCTGATTCAGACGCGCAACCAATCGTTGGCCATGTCGGTACGCGAAGCGGATCCGCACTTCGCGCCCTTGACCGACTTTGAAGAAGTCGGCTGGGACTATCGCCGGACTGCGCACAGCGCACGACGCCATCCGCTGGAGCCGATGCGCACGAGTTTAATTCGCCAAGGTTTGCCCGACGCGCGCACGGTAGCGTCGATGCGGAACGGTGAAAAAATTCGCTATGCCGGACTTGTGATCTGTCGGCAACGGCCGGGAACCGCCGGCGGTGTCGTGTTCATGACGCTCGAAGATGAAACCGGTTTTGTCAATGTGGTCGTGTGGGAAAGCGTGTTCCAGCGCTATGCCGTGCTGGCGAAGACGGTAAGTTTTCTCGGCATCAGCGGCAAGCTGCAGGCCGAAGACGGCGTGGTGCATCTAGTGGCGGAACGATTGTGGGAGCCAAGAGTGGAGCTGAAACCGGCGGGCGCCCGCAGCCGAGATTTTCATT
>JAERMN010000117.1 GCA_016844625.1 Deltaproteobacteria bacterium | reverse complement strand
TTGGCGCCGTAGAGCGCGGCGAGCTTGGCCAAGTCTGGAATGAAGAGTTCGGTGCCGATGATACGGCCGCCGTAGTTTTTTTGTTGGTCGCGTTTCATGCCGCCGTAGGCGTTGTTGCGCAGGATCAGCACCATCACCGGGATGTTGTGATAGCGCGCGGTGGCGAGCTCTTGCTGTTCCATCATGAAGGAGCCGTCGCCGGTGACACAGATCACGCGGGCGTCGGGGCGGCCGATCTTGACGCCGAAGGCGGTTGCTAGCGCGGTGCCGATGGCGCGAAACTCGCCGGCGTGGATGATCGGCACCTTGGAGTCGATGTTGCGCAGGGTGTCGCCGGTCATTCCGGAAGTGGTCAGTATCTCATTGCCGGTGAGCAGATCGTTGAGTGCCCGGAGTACGGATACATAGCCGAGATTTTGCTTGCTCATGGTTTCGTCAATCTCGCTCCGCCACGCCTGCTTCGCTTGCTGGATCGCTTCAGCGTGGTCTGGCTGCGATGATTTCGGTGGCTTCGCATTCACACCGTCGATGATGGCGCGTAGTGCGACCTTGGCATCGGCCTGGATGGCAAGCTCCGTCGGATAATTGCGGCCGAGCTGATCCGGATCGGTGTCGATCTGAATGATCTTGGCGCGCTCGGGAATCGTCTTGTGGCCGAAGCCGAGCGTCGTGCCTTCGCTGAAACTGGTGCCGACAGCCAGCACCAAATCGGCCTCTTGGAAAAATTGGCGCGCGTACATTCGGCCGCCGTTGCCGAGACAGCCGAGAGCGAGCGGATGATTTTCCGCAAACACGCCTTTGGCGGTGTAACTGCTGGCGACGGGCAGCGAGAGCAATTCGGCCAACTCGCGCACCTCGTCTTGAGCATCGGACCAATCAACGCCGGTGCCGACTAACATCACCGGATTGCGGGCATCGAGCAGGCGGTCGACCGCGGCGGCGACCGTGCGCGTGTCCACCGCGGGTGCCGCTGGATTTGCCGTCGGCGCAAAACTCAACGGTTCCGGCAAATGCGCTTCTTGAAGATCTTCGGGAATGCAGAAAAACACCGGCCCCTGGCGGCCGCGCGTGGTTTGACGGAACAAAGAGTCCAGCACCGAACCTAGTTCTTCTATGCGCCCCAAGCGCGCGCTCTGTTTGGTGATCGGTTGAAATAATCGAACATGCTCCATGCCATGCCATGACGCCCAGTGGCCTTTGGCTGATGAGGCCGTGCCGATGTCCGACGAAATCACAAACAACGGCACCGCTTCTTTGTAGGCTTGCGCCACGGCAGTGACGATGTTGGTCGCGCCGCCGCCGGCTGAAACTAAACAGACCGCCGGTTGTTTGGTCGCGCGCGCGTAGCCGAGCGCCATGTTACCGGCGCCGCCTTCATGCTGCGCGTTGATGAAGCGCACCTCGGGATGCTTGGCGATGGCGTCGCCAAAGGGAAAGAGCGTGTGGGCGAGCACGCCAAATATGTGGCGGACGTTTTGCGAAATCAAATATTCAACGACGGTATCGGCAAGGTTGGGTCCAGACACGAGAGCCTCCTATGTGGTGATAGGTCTGAGTAGTTCAGGCGCGGTGAAAAAGCAACTACGTTTAACAAATGATTCACCGCGGAGGCGCAGAGTTCGCAGAGATTATTTTCTATTCTTCCTCGGCGTCCTCCGCGCCTCCGCGGTGAACTATCCGAATCCTTGTCAATTACTGTTTTGCCGCGCCGCGGCGGCTGATTCGGCGCGCATATCGTGGCGCACGCCGAAGCGGCGGCCGAAGTAGCGGACCAAGAACGCGCCGGTGACCGTGAAGGCGATGATGAAGATGCTGATGATACTTGCGGCTTCGCGGTTATTGACCGCCGAGGAGGAAAGTTCCAACGCCATTAAGGACAAAGTCATCGTGTCGCGCGAAGCGAGCAGGATGATGCTGCTGGTGGCGCCGGCGGCGCTGACGAAGTTCATCACGGCTAAGAGCACAAGCGTTGGCATCAGCAGCGGCAACCAGATCCTAAAAAACGTCCTGATCCAACCGGCGCCGGAAACTCGCGCGGCTTCTTCCATGTCGGCGCCGACCTGGACGAGCACGCCTTTCATGATATTCACGCCGGTGGTTTTGCCCTGAAGAATCACGACGATGAGCAGCGCCCAAATGGTGCCGAAGAGCGCATTGAGCCCCGGCGTGTCGATAAACATCCACAAGAGCCCAAGGCCCGCGAGAATTCCCGGGATCGCGCCGGCACTCCAGATCATCAGATCGAGCATGCCGCGGCCAGGCAGGCGTGTGCGCACGAGTATGTAAGCGATGACGGCAAAAATCAGCGGGCTGGCGATCGCCGCCGCGAGCGCAAGAGTTAATGTCGTGCGCAAAGCCTTGACGAAGACTGGATCGGTTAAGACAAATTTCCAATGTTCGAGAGTAAAGCCCAAAACGAAGTAGCCAATCCGCTGCATGAAACTGCCAAGCACCAATATCGCCAAGGGTCCAAGCGTAAGCAGTACGAGGAACAAAGTTAAGATGGCAAAGGCGACGTAGTTGCCTTTGCCGAGATCGATCAGGCCGGGGCGAAAGCTGCCGGTGATGGTCGTGTAGCGGCGCCGCTCGATAATCCAACGCTGCAGCGGAATGATCAGCGCGATGATCAAGAGAGTGATGCTGGCGAGCACCGTGGCTTCGCCGTAATTCGGCACCGCGTTGCGGATAAGCGTGTAAATTTTGGTCGAATAGACGTAGAAGCCAAACGGCATGCCGAGCAGGTATTCGGTCTCAAACGACTGAAACACGCGCAAGAGTTGCAGCGCGAAGACCATCATCATCGGCGTGATCATTAGCGGCAGGGTGACTTTGCAGAGCGTGCGCAGATTGCTCGCGCCGCCGACGCGGGCGGCTTCTTCGAAGGTTGAGTCCATGTTGCGGAAGGCCGGTGTCATCAGCATGACTTTGATCGAAATGCCGTGTCCCATCAGATTGGCCCAGACGATGCCCGGCACGCTGAAAATATTGAAAGGACCTTGGTCGAGCTTGAACAGATTCTTTAAGCCGACGTTGATCATGCCGATGTCGGGGTCGAGCAAGGTAATCCAGGCGATGGTGGTCGGCAGCGCCGGCACCATGTAGGAAACCCAAAACAAAAATTCCAAGGTGTGGCTGAAGGGAATTTTCGTGCGCGCGAGAATCCAGGCGATGGCGACGCCGATGGGAAAACTGATCGAAACGGTTAAAGACCAGATGAGTAGCGAGTTGCCGAGCGACTGAAGCAAACCGGCGCGCTGAAACGCATTCTGCCAATGCTTCAAGCCCCAGGTGCGCGGCTCGACGAACCAATCACCGGCGGCGTTAAAACTGTTGATCAACAAAAGCAGCACCGGCCAGATGAGAAAATAGCCGAGGGAGATCAACACCACCGCCATGATCACGTGGCCGCGCGTTACCCGCGGTGCTGCGACGACCGGCGGCATGGTCAACTGATCGATTGTGGGCGAGTGGGACACGAGAGTTTACTAGTTCAAGCCGTTCAAGTAGTTCAAAACGTTCAAGTCGTCCGCGAATCCCGGTCGGTTTTTCCGATTGACGGTTTGAACGGCTTGAACGATTGGAACGTTTTGAACGAGTCTTATTTCTGCCTCGACTCCCAGATTTTAAAAACCCATTTCTGGGCCTCTTCATGTTTCGCTCCTGTGGTCGGGTCGGCATCGGCGAAGGCGTACTCTTTGCCAGGTGTGCGCCGTTGATCCGGCGACACTTCACCGAACGGAATATCGCTGCGCAGGGACGAGCGGTCGATCTCCGGGATCATGGTGTGCGTGAGCATTTGGCCTTCTTTGGTGAGAAACCAGTTAGCGAAAAGTTTCGCTGCGTTGGCGTGGGGCGCGCCGGCAAAGACCGAAATGCAACAGCCGGAGCCGCCGGCACGGATCACGCCAAGCTGCTTGGGCAGCAGTACTTGCTTGATCGGCAGCCCCTTTTTCGCCAGCACGTTGTATTCCTCGGTGCCCGTGGCGATCGCCTGAAGAGGATAACGGCCGCTCACCAACCAGGTTTCGAGAATCCGCCGGTCGTCGGTGAACGTCACCCCGGCGTTCACAAGGTAAGTACGAACCCACTCCTGACCGCGGTCAGGCTCGAAATAGCTATCGATCATCTGCCGTATTCCGGAAGGGTCGCCCATGCCTTGCCCGGCGATTTTGCCTTTCCAACGCGGATCGAAGAAATCGGCTTGTTTCTTGATGGCCGCGATATCGGCCTCTTTCACCTTATCGGTGTTGTACCAGGATTCGTATTGGTCCTCTTTCGTAGCATGGTAAATGAAGGTAAATTTAGAAAATTTGTCGGCGTACCAATGACGACCGAGATACCAACCGGACTTGTCCAGCACCTCTGGATGAATCAGCAGCGGCGCGAACGGCACTATGGATTCCGATGGCACTAGCCTCTGGTTGTTTTCACGGGAACTGATCAGGGCGACGTCGACGGTGAATTTGCCGGCCTTGCGTTCGGCGAGCACGCGGTTGACCGTGTCGGTGGCGTTGCCGGTGGACACTTCGACTTTAATGCCGAACTTTTTTGTAAACGCCGCCATGATCGGCCGGTATTGGCGCGACGGCGCGCCGCCGGAAGCGACGGAAAGGGTTCCTTCCTGCTGCGCGGCGGCGATCAGCTTGGACCACTCTTGCTCGAAATTCGCCGGCGCGGCGGCGCCGAAGACGGCGGTCGCGGCGAAGAGCAGCAGGGCTGACAGTAGTGATCCGACCGATCCAACGGATCGGACCGATCGGTCGGATAATCTTCGTCGCCGCAAATACTCGCTGACAGTTTTTTGTTGAGCGTTCATAACCTCTCCTTACTCTTGTTTGTGCGACCAGTCCGAAGTCCAGGCACTGTGTCCGTCGGCGCGTAATTTGAGCCAAACTTTACTGCCTTCGTCGATGGGCCGGTGGCGCTCGCCGTAAATCAAAACTGTGCTTTGGCCGTCGACATCTACTTGATACTCAATCCGTTCGCCGACAAACAGCGCGGCCTGCGCCTTACCGCCGATCATGCCGGCCGGCGGCGTCGATCCGTTGGCCGGTAGGATTTCCACATCCTCTGGGCGCACACCGATATAAACCGCAGCGCCGGTTTTTATGCTATCCGGATTGTAGGTGCGGCCAAAGACAACGCAGTCGGGCGCGCCTTCGAGCGCGATGGCCAGTTGCCCTGACGGATTACCTGATTGCACTTTGCCTTTGAAGAGCAGAGTGCGGCCGACGAAGTCGCGGACAAATTCATTGGCCGGCTCTTCGTACAGCAAGCGCGGATCGCCCTGCTGTTGGACGACGCCGAAGTTCATCAGCGCAATTCGATTCGACAGACTAAGCGCTTCGATCTGGTCGTGGGTGACGAACAGCATGGCGATGTTCAAGCGCTTCTGCAAAAGTTTCACGCTGATGCGCATCTGCTCACGCAGCTTGGCGTCGAGATTGCTGAACGGCTCGTCGAGGAGCAACACGCGCGGCTCGGTGACTAATGCCCGGGCAAAGGCGACACGCTGCTGCTGGCCGCCGCTTAAGAGCGGCCCCGGGCGATCTTCGAAGCCCGACAAGCCGACCAGGTCGAGTGCTTTCCGAGCGCGCTCCTTGATTTCGCTTTTCGGAAAGCGGCGCGCTTTGAGCGGAAAAGCTACGTTCTCCGCAACCGTCATATGCGGCCAGATGGCGTAGGACTGAAACACCATGCCGACGTTGCGTTTATCGGGCGCCATGAACATTCGCTTGGAGGTCATTACCACGCTTTGCTCGCCGAAAAAAATATCGCCGGCGTCCGGATGTTCAAGACCGGCGACCATGCGCAAGGTCGTGGTCTTGCCGCAGCCGCTGGGGCCGAGCAAGGTGAGAATCTCGCCGTCGTTGATGTCGATGGAAAGGTTTCTAACCGCCGGGTTGGTGCCGCCGGGATAGGTTTTCCAAAGGCCGCGCAGGCTGACGGCGACTTTGGACATTTCGCTATTCGGCGCCTGGGCTGAAGGGGCGGAATGCGGCGCGGCACTGGTCATGGTGCTGATTCTCTTACACGAAAGTTGCGCGGTACTCTAGAGGGATTCGGAGGGCGGGTTTGAAACCCCGCCCCTACGAAGGCGGAGGCCGGATTGCTGTGTCGTTATTAAACGAAGCCACTTCGCGGGTGGGGATTTAACCCCGCCGCTGATTTAAATATCTAAGGGTCAGATTCCCCGCAGCTTGCTGCGGGGTAGTTCATTTATCGCAAAGGGGATGCTCGCCCCCTTTGGAAACCCCATAATAATGTGCCCGCCTCAAGAGGCGGGGTTAACATAGAATATCTGAATCTTGGGTGTAGGAGCAGGTTTTAAACCTGCCCGTCTCACAAGCCCTTGGCTTCTTCTTTCATAAAGAAGCCGAGTTTTTTCATTGCCGGCCAGTCGTCGATGGAGAAAATAATCGTGTCGTCGTTATTCGTGTTCTCATGATGGTGCCAGGTCCAGGCTGGGATGGCAAAGATGTCGCCTTTGCCGTATTCCAACCGTTCGCCGTCGATGACGACGGCGCCTGCGCCCTCAAAGGCGAAGTAGAAGGTCGTGCTGTTGTGGCGGTGCGGCATGGTTTTTTGTTTTTTGGATAGCAACTGCGCTTGCCAGGCGATCGTTGGTAAGGTCGGGCCGCCGTCGACCGGACTGGCGAGCATGATCAGTATGCCTTCATAGGGATCGCTGTCGCCGTTTTCTCTGAGCGCCATCAACGCGGCGTGGGTGTGGGTCCACGCGTAGCGCATCGGTGGCAGTGGGAACGGCGCGTTATTGGTGTGGGGCGCGATCGGCCGCGCCAGACCGAGAGTGCGCGGGCCGTAGCCCGCCGGCTTTTTGACTTCTTCGTAGGGTTCGTCGTTGGGCATGCGCTCGTTGATATTTACATTTGGGTTGTAGCCGTTGTCGTAACCGTCGATCCAGATCGCCGGTGTGGTGTCCTTGTTCCAGTGATCGTGAAAGGTCCACGCCGGGCTGATGACGACGTCGCCACGCTCCATCGGGTAGGCTTCATATTCACAAACGAAGACCGCGTTGGTCGGCGCTTCACAGACCAGGCGTGTTTCGCTGCGCAAATTGCGGTGCGCCTGGGTACGCTCGCCGGGCATTAAAATCTGCGCGTTCATCCAGATCGGAAACTTTTTGGCTTCGATGCCGACCACCGAGCGCATGCCGGTCATGCCATTGGGCCCCACGGTGACGATCTCGCCGGAGCGCTTAAGGCCGCGGTAAATCGCGTCCCACTGCCAATGCGCCGTGGTTTTTCCCTGGCGCGGCATGGCGCGTTTGTCGCGCTTCAACCCCGCGCCGACCAGATGGTGCTCGCCGAGAAAACGTTCAAGATCTTCGTGGCTAGCGCCGACGTCGCTCATACTCTTAATCTCCTCTAAGCCGCAGTGGAACCTCCGAGACGATTTGAACGACTTGAACGATTTGAACTTTTTGAACGGGTTCAAGTCGTTCAAGCAGTTCAAACCGTTCAATCCGCCGGCCTATCATCAATCCAAATGGAAATAGCGCACGCAATTATCCACCAGCATCGCGCGCACCTCGTTCTCCGGCACGCCGGCGAAGTCTTCGGCCAAATGTATCTGCGAGTTGGGAAACTCGCTGGCGGCGTGGGCGAAGTCGGTGCCCCACAGGATTTTGTCGACGCCGATGCTATGGCGCCGTTTGACGCCGACTGGGTCGTGCAAGAAGCCCCAGTAATTGCGCTCCTTCAAGTATTCGCTCGGCATTCGTTCGAGCTTCGGCAGTCCCCAGTTGTCATGGATCATGCCGATATAGCGCCGATAGTGATCGTCGACTTGCCACAGACCATATTCGAACCAACCGACCATGGTTTCCGCCCAGTAGAATTCTAGTTTTGGAAATCGGTCCCAAACTCCGGCGAAGGCCATTTGCAGCGGCGCGGTCATGGCGTCGTTGGTGAAGCGGGTGAAAAATTTAAAAGCGTCTTTTTGATGGACATCGTGGCCGGGATCTTTGGCGTAGAGATAATCGGGCTCGCCTCTGCCGGAGCCCATTTTGCCGGTGTTGTGATTGGTGAGCGCCATGCGCAGATCGAGCGCCGCGGCCCAGAACTTGTCATCTTCTTTGGTCGGATAGCTTTTGCCGCTCGGATAGCGGTCGAGCTTTACGCCCTTCATGCCGAGCTTGGCGCAGTGCTCCAGCTCTTTGATCGCGTCGTCGACGCTGGTGGTCGGCAGGGTGCCCAT
>JAERMN010000571.1 GCA_016844625.1 Deltaproteobacteria bacterium | reverse complement strand
TCGGTGATGAATATCTCATGATCGCCACCGACTATCCGCACAGCGATGCCATCGATAAATTTCCTGACAAAACCGTCGGCGCGATCAGCAGCAACGACAGAATCTCCCGCGCCTCGCGCACCAAGATTTTGTGGGACAATCCGACCAAGGCGTTCGGGCTGGGGGCGTAGCCAAAACCACAGTATTGATTGGCAAATCCGTTGGAAGAGAAACCCCGAGTCGTATGACCCTGGATTTCTTTTTCGGGCGGAGGGGGAAGCAAGCGTGGCTTCACTTGGCGTGGTTGTCATAGTAAACCGCGATGCACTTTGAGATCATCGCAGGCATCACGGAGATTGAGTCTATGGCGATTGGAACTGGCATTCGAATTTTGCCCCTGCTTGGTAAACGATATGGCCAGGGCCCCGGTGGAGGAAACTGAAAGGCAAAACTATCGTGCGTCTTGCGGACGGCACGATACGCCGCGCGGAAGTCCACTGGTTCGAAGCGCATGGAATTGGCACGAAGAAAGCGCGGATCAAACGATTCTTGGATTAAAGTTTATGCCAAGTCGACCAAAACCGAAGCGACAATTGGCGATTTGTATTCGCAGTGCAGATCCGGACTTGCTAACGCCGCGCCGGATTTACGAAGTATTGCCGGACGAAAGCGCCGCCAAATCCCGGTATATCCAGGTCATCGACGACGAGGGGGAAGACTACCTCTATCCTGCGGCGCATTTTGTTTTCATGGAATTTCCGCCAGCAGTCAAACAAGCTTTGTTGAAAGCGTCCTGAGATTTTAGCGTTTTTCACTACCGGCGCCCGGCTGCGAATGGTTGTCTTACTGCCTGTTTAATATTTCAGAGGTGAGAAGTTAACACTGGAGGAGCCATGAAGCACTCGCCTTATTTGTCGCGATCAGCGCGGCTACTAGCGTTCATTGCAGTGGTGGTTGCCTTACCGTCCTCAGTAGTCGAACCGACCCACGCGCAAGCGCCGTTCTTCCAAGGAAAAACCGTTACCATCATCCAGGGACGCGATCCCGGCGGCTCGGGAGACTTGAGAACCAAGGCCTTGGTGCCGTTTCTGCAAAAGTATATTCCGGGAAATCCGACGGTCATCATGGAATACATGCCAGGTGCGGGAGGTCGAAAAGCGGCGAATCACCTTTTCAGCACTGCTCGGCGCGACGGGCTCGTTATCGGCAATCCGAGCATCGGCATGATCTCTTCGGCCATCCTCGGCGAGGCCGGAGTGCAATACGACATCGATAAGTTTTTCTATCTTGGTTCGCCCTACAGCGCCTATCACGCCGTCTTCGTCAGCAGAAAACAGGCGGGGTTTGGCAGCGTCGAGAAATTGCAAGCGGCGTCAGGGATGCGGATCGGCGCTCAGTCCGTCGGTTTCGTCACTTATAACGAAGGCCGCCTGTTCGCTTACTTGTTGGGTCTGAAGGAACCAAGGTTCGTTGCTGCGTATAGCGGCGCCGAGCTCGATCCGGCATTGATTCGCGGCGAGATCGACGCGCGCGCGACCGGCGCCGACTCAATTGCTCAGCGCAACAAGGAGTGGCTCGAAAAAGATTCGCCGGTGGACTTCCATGCGATCCTCGAAGTTCCCAAGGGCAACAAGCATCCGCAATTCGCCCAACTTCGGGAGATCGAGAGCTTTGCCAAATCGGAGTTAGATCGAAAGGTGGTCAACATGGCGCGAGCGTTTAGGATCGCCGGCACGCCGTTCGTGCTGCCGCCGGGAACACCCACGGAGCGCGTGGAAATTATCCAGGCTGCTTTCCGCAAAACGTTTCAAGATCCAGAATTCTCGCGTGAATATAAAAAGATGAGCGGCGATGAGGCAACGCCGCTCCTACCCGAAAACCATGAAAAGGCGATCAGAGAAATTCCACGTGAGCGCGAGGTGATCGAGCTTTTCAAAAAACTCGTCGGCGCCGGGCCGCTGCCGGGGCGTTGAGCGCCCGTGATTTGTAGCAGGACTAGCGACGGGCCTTGCCTTCTAAACAAATCGAGCCAATTTACAATGTTTCAATGCGTGCTAATGGGTGACCCATTTCTTTGCGGCAGGGCAGAAATGCAAGCGTGACAGGGCAACTACAACGCCTTGTTCGATGATTTTTATTTCTTTGCTCTTCTGGTGTTCTTTACGCATTGATCAAATTCCTCGATTGCCTCTTCTTCGTCAGGCAAATCGGTATCGCCGGGAAGGGGTTTCATCCATTCATCGATGAATAGTTGACGACCATAGTGTATAATGCGTTGAATGTTCGCTTCGACCTCGTGCTTGGGCATGCCGCCGACTTTGAGCAATTTGCCTGCTGATTCTGCGATTCTGACGATTCGTGGTATGTGTTCTTCGTTGCCGATTCGGTCGCTGGTGAAATACCGGTGTTCATCCTGAATGACTTGCATGGCGGTATCCAGGACGGAATCCGTGTCGTATGGTCTTCTTGTCATTTCTCTCTTGTCATCGAACGCTGACGCTCAGCAGCGCGCGCGGCTGAAGCGCGTGTTAGCCGGCACACCACGTTCTCTTTTCGCTTTCACCGGCATAGGCGGCTTCCCTCACACCTGCCAAAATTTCCACCACGGTCTTCGCTTGCGACGATAAACTGCCTCGTAAACCGCATCATGTATTTCAGTCAGCTTCTTCCTTTCCGAAACGTTCAGCGCGCCTGCGGCCTTTTCGACTTCTTTCACGGAATCCAAGAGGAGGGCCCACCCGTCGGTCAATCCACTCACTAGCCCAAGCCCCTCTTGCAAAGTCTTTGCTTCAGAGTGTCGGCCACTCTGACGCAGAGCAGCGATGAAATCCGTCATGGCCTGGAAAAACTCTTCGTTTGATTTGAACA
>JAERMN010000570.1 GCA_016844625.1 Deltaproteobacteria bacterium | reverse complement strand
CATTAACACCGCCTACGGCTACGACCCGTTCGGCAACCGCATTCAGATCGGCGTCATCGCCAAACGCCCCATGCATCACGGCGACGTCGCGCGCTTTCGGACTTAAGAAATTTAACCGCTAAGAGCCTAGCGCGGCAGAGCCGTAACCAAAGAGAAGAATTAGCCGCAAAGAACGCATAGATCGCAAAGAATGATGCGGGAGGGCGGGTTTTCTAACCCGCCCTGTTGAGACCCGGAGAATTAACCGCAGAAAGCGCAGCACGGCACAGCCGCAACCGAAAAGAAGAATGGGCGCAAAAATCGGAAGGACAACTCACCACGAAGGACACCAAAAGCACGAAGGAAGAGAGTTAATTTCCGAACCTTCGTGTCCTTCGTGCCTTCGTGGTGAACACTCTTGCGGGCATGAAGTAGCGAGCGTCGAAGACGCTAAAATTTGCGTGAGCCGGGCAAATTTGCAGCTATAGCAGTGCAAAGTTCACAAAAGGAAGAAACGGAATCCGAACTTGGCGTCTTTGCGGCTTGGCGCGAGGAACTCCCCGAATTGAAATGTTCTCACTGAGACTTCGCTTCTTGCTTGGCGCGGCATTTATCTCCACGCTGTCAGCACCGCAATTAGTCCGCGCGGCGGAAGAAAAAGTCCGCTTCTCCGTCGCCGCCGTCACCGGCAGCTATATGGACGAGTTCGTGGCCATTGAAAAAGGCTATCACCGCGACGAAGGCCTGACCGTAGAAATGATCCGCGCCGGCGGCGGCATCGCCACTCAAGCGTTGATGGCCGGCGATCTCCAATTCAGCACGTCGGCAGGTTCCGCGCTGAGCGCCATGCTGCGCGGCGCGGAGATCAAAGTCATCTACACCAACATCGACCGCCCCGGCTATCAGCTTTGGTCGGGACATGGCGAGATTAAGCGACTGAAAGACCTAGTCGGCAAGCGCGTCGGCGTCACCAGCCGCGGCGACACGCAAGAGTTGTCAGTGCGCCTGTTGCTGCGCAAATATGGCATCAACGCCAATTCTGTCGCCTACGTTCCCGTCGGATTCGGCGCTCAGCGGCTGGCCGCGCTGCAAGCTGGATCGGTGGACGCGGTGCCGCTGGGGGCCGGCGACTTCGCCCAATTGAAACAGCCCAAAGGCCATATGCTCGGCGACACGGAGAAAGAGATTCGCTTTGCCTACGTCGGTCTGGCGGTTTCGAGCCGACTGCTGGCGCGCCAGCCGAATCTGGTAGAGAAATTTCTCCGCAACGTGATCAAAGGGCGCGAATACGCGAAGCGCTACCGCGAGCAAACGATTTCAATCCTTGGCAAGTACACCCAACGCAAACGCGAGTTCAACGAAGTCGATTACGATTCGACTCTGCCAGTCTTGACGCCGGATGGCTCGGTGGGTGATGAAATTCTGAAAGAAGACCTCGCCATGCGCGCCGAACTAGTCGGCGTGCCGGTGCCGAGCGACTACAACAAGTTTTTCGATTACAGCATGGTCAAGAACATTTACCGCGATTTGCAAACCACCGGCTGGAAACCGATGCCGTAACGACCGTCGAGAAGTCGAATTTACTCGCGCAAAGGCGCAATTGACGCCAAACAGAAACGGACACTTCACCACGAAGGACACGAAGAGCACGAAGTTCGGAGAAAAATTATTCGAACCCTTCGTGGCCTTCGTGATGAAAAAGGATTTAACCACGCCACATACGGGAGAATAACATGAGCACACCCTATGAAGTCGCCGACATGATGATCGGCGTGCGCAATATGATCGAAGCCGCGGATTTGCGCCGCGGCGACCAAGTGCTGCTGCTCGCCGACACGCGAAGCGACAAGACGACGCTCGAAGCGCTGACGGCCGGTCTGCGCTTTTTCGGCGCGGAACCGATGACCCTCGTCACCGAGCCGATCCCGCGTTACGGCGAAGTGCCGGCGGCGGTGATGCAGGCGATGCACGCCTCAGACGTGGCGATCTGGGTTTGGCCGGTCTTTATCACCTTCACGCCGACTCATCGAGCCCTCGGCCGCAAGCGCGAAGAGAGCGGCACACAGCTGCACGAAGTGCGCATGAAGCCCTATCACATTTATTTCGAAGGTAACGCGGGTCTGCTGGCGCGCGACTACGCCAAATTTCCCAACAAAGTATTGTGGAAGTTAGCGGATAAGGTGCGCGACGTCGTCGCCGCGGGCAAGGTCGTTCGCATCGTCGATGAGATCGGCACCAATTTAACCGCGACCTACGACGGCAAACGTTTATACGGCATGCAGTTTCGCGCCGGCGATCCGCCCGGGCGCTGCCACTTCCCCTGGGGACGGTGCGGCGTGTTCAATGGCGACGGCAGCGCCAACGGCGAAGTTTATCTCTCTTGCGTACAAGGCATCGCTGGGAAACTCGCCGAGCCGATGCGCTGGAAAGTCAAAGACAGCGTCATCACCGAAGTCGACGGCGGCGCTGCGGCGGGCGAAGAGTGCAAGCGCCTATTCAAAAAAGTGCCGGAATCGAACCGCTTGATCGAAATCATGTTCGGTTACCATCCCAAAGCGTCTGCCGAACATGGCGTCGCCGATCCGATGCACTGGGAGTTGATCAGCAAGATGCCCTGGGCCGGTCTCGGCACGCCGCGCAAGCATCCGAGCTTTAGACATATCGACGGCTCGGTATTCAACGGCAAACTCTACATCGACGATCGCCTGGTCGTCGACAAATACGGCATGCTCGACCGCGCGCTGCTGCATCATCCCGAAGTGCTCGAAGCCGCCGCCGAGTTCGGCGATCCGTACCAAGTCCTCGCGCCGATCTCGCACGCCGCGCATGGCTCGGGAACGGCTTGGTAGGAAGCATTTGCCGCGGCGTCA
>JAERMN010000569.1 GCA_016844625.1 Deltaproteobacteria bacterium | reverse complement strand
GGTTACGCACTTCAAATGCTATGCAAAAATCATTGACAGCAGACGTCTGGACGTCTAATTTGAATTATGGACAAGGAAACTTCTCGATACTCGCCGGGGCAAGTCCGCGATGCCGTGCGAGAAGTTTTGTCTCTCAGCCCACGCTCACTTTCAGTCAGGGAGATTGAAGATCAAGTTTCCCAAGTACTCGGCCACACACCAGCCTCGTCGGTGCGCTCTTATTTGCGGCTCAACACTCCTGAGCTATTTGTCCGAGAGAAACGCGGCATCTACTCGGTAAAGGGAAGAACCATTGGCGAGGTGCAGAGGACTCTGGTCGCTCTCCAAAAATGGCGTGAATCCGTTCAATTTGACAAGGCGAGACTATTCCATGCGGACTGCTTCGACTGGATCGAGCGCCAGCCGGACAAAAGTTTTCACGCGGTGGTTACCGATCCGCCATACGGACTGCACGAATATTCGCCCGAACAACAAGCAAAACTCCGCAGACGAAAGGGTGGAGTGTGGCGCATCCCGCCCGCTTTCGATGGCCATGTGAGGTCACCCCTTCCTCGATTCACTACGCTTACCGCTGAACAGCTCGACGACGTGAAAAAATATTTTCACCTCTGGGGACGGTTACTATTGCCCAAACTGGTCCCCGGCGCTCACGTCGTCGTCGCGTCAAATCCGCTGGTGTCGTACTTGGTGTCCGGATCGCTGGCGAATGCGGGGTTTGAGCGGCGCGGCGAAATCATTCGCTTGACAATGACCATGCGCGGCGGTGATCGTCCGAAAGCCGCCCATGACGAATTCCCTGATATCAGCGTCATGCCTCGATCGATGTGGGAGCCCTGGATCGTTTTTCGAAAGCCAATCGAGGGGCGCGTCCAAGACAATCTAAGAAAATGGGGCACCGGAGGATTTCGCCGTCCAGGTAGGGAAAAACCTTTCGGTGATGTAATCGCTTCCGCCCCCACTAGAAGTACAGAACGAAATCTCGCTCCTCATCCAAGCCTAAAACCGCAGGCGTTTCTGCGGCAGGTTGTTCGAGCTGTACTCCCCATTGGAACTGGAATCGTTCTGGATCCGTTTGCCGGTGCTGGCTCGACACTGGCAGCCGCTGAAGCGATCGGCTACCAGAGCATCGGTGTAGAAAAAGATGAACACTATTTCGCTATGGCCTGCGAGGCTATTCCAAAATTGGCTCGCTTCAGTCCTGGCAAACACTAAAACCGGTAAACCCAGCTCGCTCTCAACTTCTGAATTCCATCTTTGTGTAACGTCGCCGTTCGAGTTCCCAGTTCGCCTCTCGGATTTCTGCGGAAATCCTCGACCGTCACATGGCCCAAATAGATTTCCGTGAATGTCATCGGCCGTCTGTTGGCCGCAGGTTCCGACTCAACGTCAACCTCGTAGACAAATACACACATCCACTGTTCTCTAGCGCCGTGAGTATCGACCGCGCCACCGGCTTTCCTTGTGGTTTTAATCTCGACCCCATCCACCCCGGCTTTCACAGAGTTACCGGCGTACGTCCCTTGGACGATCAAGTCGGGATGACCGTTAAAGTACTTGTTCTCGGTGAGCGCACGAGAATGCTTCGCTAGACTGGCAGTAAGCATGTCCGAGAGAACGCCAGACATAATCGCGGGTCGCAGCATGTCGTCGAGACGTTGCAAGCCTTTGCCGGTGAGGTGAGAATTAACGTCGAAGAAAAAATCGTACACGTCTTGCATTGCCATTTGAAAATCTTGCTGGCGCAGTTCATATGGTAAAGTAACTTTAGGATTGAACTTTTCAACTTCGAGGTGATTCCGAATGATCGCCATAGGTAAAACTTGTTCGATGCTTAGTCCGTTGAGGTTTGCAGCGGCTCAATCACCTCTTTCGCCAGCATCCCGACTTGCTCGCGCCAGCCGTCGAACGGGCCGCAGGGACGCATGACGAATTTGGTCGCACCGGCGGCGATGTAGGTTTGCACTTTGGAGCGCACTTGCGCTGGCGTGCCGAAGGCGGTGAATTCGCTGATCGGTAAGTCTGCGCGCGGACGAATCGAACGTCCGCCAACTTCAAAAGCTTTCTCAGCATCGTCAGCGAAGTAAAACGGAATCAGCACGCCGTAGTGATCCTCTTCGACCTGTCGGCTCGCATCGGCGGCGTAGGTGCGAATCGATTTGATCCCCGTTGCAACTTCAGTCGGCGACACTGACGACACCAACCATCCGTCGCCTAGACGCCCGGTCCTTCGCAGTGCCGCCTCGCTGCGTCCGCCGATCCAGATTGGCGGGCCTTTTTTCTGCCACGGCCGCGGCATTATCGTCACATCTTCGACGGAAAAATATTTTCCGGTGAACGTGACGTTCTCTTCGGTCCAAAGCCGGCGCATGAGCACGATCATTTCATCGGTCCGCCCGGCGCGCTCTTTTTTGTTTACGCCGACCGCTGGCAAATCTTTCGACTCATCGCCGCCGAGACCGATCGCGGGGAACAAGCGGCCCTGAGAGAGAAAATCCAACGTCGCCAACTCCTTGGCGAGCACGATCGGATTGCGCGTCGGCAACACCAAGGTGCTGGTGCCGAACTTCATCTTGCGCAGTCTGCCGGCAATGTAGGAAAGAAATGTGACAGGTTCGAGTGTGCGGACTTTCATCTTCGCTAATTACTTTTCGTAGAGCTTTTTGATAAACCCGCTCTTGTCCAATTCCGCGACGAAGCTAGAGTCGACAAACTCTTCTGGTTTGTGTTTCCAGACATCCACATCCGGTCGAAGCGTGGCGACGTATTCGTAGCTGGTCTTCATACCCTTGATATTAGGATACGGCGCCGCCAGCCGATGCTTGGCGAAAAGTTCCCATGACTCCTGCGCCAACGAATCGTCGTCCAAGCGGAGCATTTTTTTTATTACTTTCTTCGCTAGCTCTGGTTCTTGTTTGAAACGCGCGATGCCTTCGATGTGCGCGCGCATGTAGCGCATGACCAAATCCCGGTCTTGCTTGATCAGAGTCCGGGTGGTGGCGATCTCGCTCCAGGGGTATTCGACATCCTTGAAGAAATCCCAGAGCACCTGAAAACCGGCACGCTGCGCCAGGATAAATGTCGGATGGGACAATGTCGCTGCCTGGATACTTCCCTGCCGCAGAGCAATAAACCTCTCGGGGTCGGCGCCAATCTG
>JAERMN010000568.1 GCA_016844625.1 Deltaproteobacteria bacterium | reverse complement strand
TTCACACCTGGGTGCACGGCGATTATCCGGGCACCAAAGGACCGATGCACAAGCACACCGCCGATCAGCAGTTCTACTGTGTCCAAGGCCAGTGCACGTTCCACTTTCCTGACGCACCGGCGCGCGCACTCAATCCAGGGATGCTGGTAACGATCCCAGCCGGGCAGCTTTATCAGCTCGACAACACAGGCAACGAGTATATGATCCTGCTCGGCGCGCGCGCGGAACCGGCGGGCAATCCGAGATTCAGCGCGACCGATAAAGAAGTCGGCCACGGCGACTTCGCGCTCAAGCAACTGAACAAAATCAAAGCGCCGGAAGAAAAGAAAGCTCGGGCGCGGCAAGAGTCTTAACGCCTCTCTCCGGAATGGTTTAAGTCCCTTGGATTCAACTGAGGTGAGAATCCGTCATTCCCGCGCACGCGGGAATGACAGAGGACAGAGTTGGCTTCGGTTCGACATGATCGTCACGCTTCGGCTTTGAGCCGAGGGATGTTTAGTTCGAGGAATTTGGCCGTGAGTCAGTTGAAGTTGCTAGCACCCGCCATGAGCGTGGCTCTTATTCTACTCTCTGTCGGCTGGAGTTCGCCACTCATCGCCGCTGACCGGGTAAAACTGGCGCTGCCGGCAAAATCGATGGGCTATTTGCCCCTGTTCGCCGCCATCCATCGCGGTTATTTCAAAGACGAGAATATCGAGATTGAGACGCCGATGATGCTGCCGCAGCTGGCGCACAACGCGCTGCTCTCCGGCGATGTCGACTACCACGGCGTCGCCGATTCCGCTCTCCGCCTCGCCGCCAAAGGCGCGCCGATCAAGACTATTTTCTTTGGCGCTTCCCGTCCAAATTACTTTTTAATGGCCAAACCGCAGTTCAAATCCGTCCAAGATCTGCGCGGCAAGTACATCGGCATCGTTCGCTTTGGCGATACCATTGAATTGGCGACCCGCATCGCGTTTAACCGCGAGGGGATGGATGCCCAGCGCGACGCAGTGTTAATCATGATCGGCCTGCCCGGCACCCGAGTCGCCGCCCTCAGCGCCGGCTCGGTCGATGCCACGGTCGTCGTCCCCCCGGATAACGTTCTGCTCAGACAGAAAGGCTTTCGCGAGCTGCTGTTTTTGGGCGACGCGATTGAGTTTCCGAGCAACGGCTATTCGACCACCGAGCGTCAGTTAAATGAAAAACGCGATCTCACCAAACGCCTGCTGCGCGCCCTCTATCGCGGCTTGACCTTCGCTCGCGAGCGGCCGGATGACGCGATCCAGATTCTCGAACGTGAATGGCGCATCGACGCAGCCACGGCCAAGGAATCCTTCGCATCGGTCGCCAAGTCATTTAGCAAAGACGGCGCCGCCAGCGAGGCAGGATTAAAAGTCCATGTGAATCAGATCCAGCGCGCCGAAAAATCCATCGGCGATATTCCATTAAATAAGATCGTCGATTTTAGACCGCTTGAAGAAGTCAGGCGGGAAATGATTAAGTAGCTGTGACTAGACAACCGTCGGCTCTAAACCGAGAAGTTCTGAATTTGTCGACTCGAAGTCGAACGCTCATGCGTCATTCCGGCCCTGTCGTCACCCCGGTGAAAACCGGGGTCCATCCCCATCCCCTTACTCTGGATACCGTTTGCCAACGGTATGACGGACGCTGTCCGTCACCTGGATGCCGGCCGGAGTTTACCCTGAGACCTGTCGAAGGGCCGGCAGGACGGATTTTCACTTGCGAGCGATTTCAACCATCCCCAATAGAGACATTAACGGAGGCGTCATGAGTAAACATATCCCGGTTTTTGAAAAGTTCATCGAAGACCTGCGCGCGGCCTGGAAGGAACTACCCGACGCCGAAGCGCGCATGAAGAAAGGCCAAAAGCTTTTAGAAGAACTCGTCAAAGACGAATCCTTGCGCCAAGCTGCTAAATCCTGGCCGTCCACCGAAGGCCGCAAGAATCTTTTGTTCCACGAAGACGCGGAATGCGGCTTCGCCATAAACGGTGTCGTGCGCAATCCCGGACGCAAGGGCAGCATCCATGACCACGCTCACGCTTGGACCGCCTACGGCGTGCTCGACGGCACGGAAAGCTTGGAGCGCTTTCGCCGCGTCGACGACCGCTCTAAAGCAGGCTACGCCAAACTGGAGCTGGAAAGCGTGACGGAAGGAAAAGCCGGCAAGGTCGATCTCGTGCCCCCCTTCGACATCCACGCCGAACAAGGCGGGCCAACGCGGTCTGTGGCCGTCATCCTGCGCTCCGAGCGCGTCGCCGGCAAAGTTTTGCAGGGCAGTTACAGTATCGAAGGCAACCTCTACCGGCAAATCGAAGGACCGACCAACATCCCTTACGAGATCACCGGCTAAATCTCTTCAACAGCGCGAACAACTCTGTCCTGCAAGCGAATCAAAAGGAGAAACATTATGGCAAAGATTAAACATATCGCGATCGCCACCCAGGACCCGGAAAAGACAGCGCAGTTCTACAAGGAGGTCTTCGGCCTCAGAGAAATCGCCAAGATTAACAGTCCGGGTGCGTCAGGTTTCCATCTTACCGACGGCGACATCAACTTTGCAGTGCTAAAATTTAAAAATGACGCCACCGCCGGAGTCCCGCAGGGCAAAGATTACACCGGGTTGCACCACATCGGCTTCGAAGTCGACAGCATCGAAGCCATCGACAAGAAACTCAACGCCGCCGGCGCGCCGATCCGTGACGACATCAACGATGCGTTGGGCTTGGGCAAGAACAAATCGTCGCATGTCAACGCCGAAGTAAAATACAGCGCCCCGGACAGCGTGATCATCGACATCTCCGAAACCGGTTGGGCCGGCACAGCGAAACATCCGCGCTAGGGCGCGCTT
>JAERMN010000567.1:3097-5957 GCA_016844625.1 Deltaproteobacteria bacterium | reverse complement strand
ACGATCGTGGCGATGAAGCGGCGGGCCATCGAGTACATCGCGCCGTGTGTCGATGAGGCGGGCAAGGGACAAAGTTCCTATGACAGCCGCGGCGTGAGCGCCGAGTATCACAGCTCCCAGTTTATCTACGATGCCCAGACCAACAGTTACCATTGTCCGCAGGGAAATATCCTTACGTACGAGGGCAAAGAACAGCGCCACCTCCAGCTAAGCTACCGCTATCGGGCAAAGAGATCGGACTGCCAGGGATGTCCGATGAAGAGTCAGTGTTGTCCTGGCAATCGAGTGGTGGGACGATCAGTGCATCGCAGCGAAGAGTTGGCCGAAGTGGCCGAGTTTCGCGACAAGATGCAGAGCGAAACAGCGCGGGCGATCTACAAAACCAGAGCGCAAGTGGCCGAAACGCCCAATCTGTGGATCAAGGAGAAGTTTAGGCTACGTCAGTTCAGCGTACGGGGGTTAGCTAAGGTTGGAATGGAGGCGCTGTGGGCGTGTCTGACCTACAACATCCGAGTGTGGATGCGGCTATGCTGGAGAAAAGCCGCGGTGGTGCAACCTGCGTAGAGAAGAGGAGAAACGCGCCGTGTAGCAGAGGGAATCGGCCAGTTTTGAGCCGCTTGACAGCGGTTCAACGGTTGGCGTCAGAATAATTACGGCACGGGTGACTTTTTTCCAAAAAGGAAAAACGCCGAGGCGTAAGATCAAGCCAGATTACGATAAGTCAATTTTTTCTCACGACCGCCGAGTTCGCAGAGGTTCAGAGAAATTTTTCTCTGCGACCTCTGGGCCTCTGCGGTGATTTCCGAATCTGATAAATGCCGTCCGCTAGCAACTACCTTACCTAGGGTTTCAATGCCGGATCGCCGCCGGCCAGTTCTGGCGCGATCTCTAATGGCTTGCCAATTCTCGCGGCGATTTTCTTGCCGGCTTCATCGAGCCGGCGCAGACTGCCGCGGTCGAGCAGCGCGGCGTCGGTGCCGCTAATATGAATGCGCAGCGCCGGCACCGGAAAGCTTTCGGCGGCAGTGGAGCCGCCCATGGAAAAGCCGCTGGACACTTGGTCGATGCCCAGCGTGATCTTGTCAATCTCGTCGAAACCCGCGGTCAATCTGATTTTGCGGTAGAGACTGCGGCGGCACAGCTCTAAGGATTTTTTCTCGCTATCGAACTCGATGGTGCGGCGTTGGGTGACTAGGAAAATCGCGATGCCGAACAGCACGAGATTCATCAACGGAAAGTACCACAGCGAACCGGCGGGACCGACGAAGCCGCGCACATGCAGCGCTTGCAGGATCGGCACGCTGATAAACAATAGCAGCACCGCCATGCCGACGCAGAGAAAGGCCGGGAAGCGCGCCCCTTGCCAGCTCAAGCGCAGCCGCTCAGGCGAGTCTTCGACGATGGTGAAACCCAGGCGATTGCCGATGGCTTCGAACTGAGCTGGGTCGCCGGTCATTTTTAGGGATTAGGATGATGTCGCCGGGGCGCGCTACTGCTTGGGGCTGCGCTGTTCCTTATAGAAATCGCGGAAGCGGTAGTCTTTGAGATGGATGAGATTCTGATAGGAGCCGAAGCGTTGCGACGGGTCGTTGATCTCGTCGAGCAGATCGCGGTGGTTGTCCTCGGTCTCGAAGACGCGGATCTTTTGATAGGTGGTCGAGCGCTCCGCCGGGATGCGGCTCATCTGCCGGATCAGGCCGCGGAACTGCGACGGTTTCATCAACTGGCCGTAGGCGGAGCCGGCGGCGGTGGAAATGCTTTCGTTGATCAGCGTGCCGCCGAAATCGTTGGCGCCGGCGAGCAGGGCGATCTGCGACAGCTTGGGTCCTTCCTTGACCCAGGAGACCTGCAAGTTGGGGATCCAGTTGTTGAGCATCAGCCGCGACACCGCGTACATCTTCATGACTTCGGCGCCGCTGGCGCCATGGCGCAGCTCGGGTAGCGCTTGGCGGTGCGACATCGGCGCCTCTTCGTAGACAAAGCTCAGCGGCACGAACTCGGTGATGCCGCCGGTGCGTTTTTGCACGTCGCGCAGCACGCTCAGATGAATCGCCCGATGGCGCGCGCTCTCGATATGGCCGTACATGATGGTCGAAGTGGTCGGGATGCCGACTTCATGGGCGGTTTGGATGACTTCGATCCAGTTGTCGATGCTAATGCGGCCGGGGGAAATCCGCTGGCGCACTTCGTCGACGAATACTTCCGCCGACGTTCCCGGCAAGCTGCCGACGCCGGCGTCTTTCAGGGCTAGCAGATAATCGCGAATGCTCACGCCGGTGAGGGTCGAACCGTAGAGCACTTCCTCGGGTGAAAAACCGTGGATATGCAGCTCCGGTAGAGCTGTTTTGACGGCGCGGCAAAGCTTGACGTAGTGCCAGCCGTCCATGCCGGGAGCGAGGCCGGCTTGGATGCACACTTCGCTGGCGCCCAAGTCGCGCGCTTCGGTGGCGCGCCGGATGACTTCCTCGATCGGCAGAAAGTAGCCTTCCTCGGCGAGATGGCCGCGGCTAAAGGCGCAAAAGCCGCACTGCTTGACGCATACGTTGGTGAAGTTGATGTTGCGATTGATCACGTAGCTGACCACGTCGCCGACGGTTTGGGCGCGCAGTTGATCGGCGGCGGCGAGCATGGCCAGGAGATCGGAACCTTCCGCTTCGAACAGCAGGGTCGCTTCATCGACCGACAAATCCTGCCCGGCAAGCGCGCGGTCGAGGATCGCCGCGGTGCCCCGCGACACGGTGGTCAGCAGCCGATTGAGAGAGGATTCGAGGTGCGGAAAATTCATGGCGCGACTCTAGCCTGTCACTTGGGGAAACTCAACGCCGTCGCGCCGGGATCGCTTGGCGGGAGCGAGCCAACG
>JAERMN010000567.1:0-3070 GCA_016844625.1 Deltaproteobacteria bacterium | reverse complement strand
GAGCCAACGAAAAAAATCGCTGCCATGGAAAAGAATGTTTCACCACGAAGAACCTAGCGCGGCTCCGCCGCAACCGAAATTCGGATTATCTCCCGCAAAGGCGCAAAGGTAAGAAAGAACAAGAATTGGTAGGGTGCGCTTCGCGCATCGGTCACTCTCGGAAGATCTCGCGCAAAGAACGCAAAGGGCGCAAAGGAAGAGCACTGTCATTTCTAACCGAGAGAGAAATCTTTCAAAGATCCCTCGTCTCCCGTCGGAATGACGGGCCTTGGCCCGTCACTTTGCGACCTTGGAATGACGGGCCTTGGCCCGTCACTTTGCGACCTTGGCGGCCTTGGCGCGAGGAATATCGGAGTCCGAGAATCTTCGGCGCCCGGATAATTTGCGCAAGCCGCGCAAATTATCACGGATAGTATAGGAAGATCACGAAGTTCGGAATAATATACATCCGAAACCTTCGTGTCCTTCGTGACCTCCGTGGTGAGTTACTCCGGATAAACGGCCAACAATGCGAGAAACTGCACTCTCCGGGCCTGTACGGGGACCGAACATCGTCACCTAATGCACGCCGTTGCTGGTTAAATTGTAAAGCGCCTTGGCGTTGTGCGACAGGATTTTTTCTTTGACCGGCGCGGCCAATCCTTCCATGCGTTGAAACTCGTTCAACGCGGTCACCGCGCTCGACGGGTCGGTGTGACCGTAGTCGGTGCCGATCACCAGGCGATCCTCGCCGCAGCAATTGACGACATAGGGCACGTCGTCGTTGGTCTGGCAGGTGACGTAGATATTGTATTCGCCGAAAACGTTCTCCGGGAAGGCTCGTCCTTGAGCCCGGTAGCGGATCGCGGTTTCGCGGGCGATCCAGGGCACCCATTGCGCCGACGCTTCGATAAAGCCCCAGCGCAGCTTGGGGAACACTTGATGGAGCTCGCTCATGATGACATCGAAGCAGGCGGTCACCGTCGGCACGCGGAACTGGGCGAAGCGGCCGGCCGGCGCCTGGCGATAGAGATCGGCATTGGCTGGATTGCCGTTGGCGATATGCACGGCGATCGACAGGTCGAGATCGCTAGCCAATTGGTAAATCGGATAGAAATAGGGATCGGATAAATGGCGGTCGCCCTCCAGCGGACGCATGCAGACCGCGACCCCGCCGTTGTCCTTGGCGAACTTTATCTCGGCGATGGCGGCGTCGATGTCGAAGGCCGGCACGACGCAGGAGTAAAATAGCCGGCCATGGCTTTGCTTGGAAATATCGGCGAGCCAGCGATTCCAACTACGGCACACCGCCACTTCGGCTTGGCGCTTGGTGGTCACCTGTTCGATCCAGAAGGTGTTGTGCAGCACCTGGACGTCAATGCCCAACTCGTCCATATGTTTGAGCCGCAGCTCGACATCGTCCAGCTCGCGCGCCGCCTGCGGCGTGGCGAAATCGCGGCCGGCGCGGTCGGCGAACTCGCGCAGCTCGCGCTCGCTCAGGGTGAGAAAGCGAAAGCCGGCGATCTTGTCTTCCAGGACCCAGTATTGGCGCGTCGGCTCGTTGGGCGTGGAATAAAGCCGCGGCCGGTACTTGCGGTCGGCTTCATCCAGATAATCCCAGGTGCGTTCGGTTTCGATCACATGGGCATCGGCATCGATGATGGGAAAAGCATTGGCCATGGTAGTCCTCCCTTGGCGGCACTTGTCTGAATGGATGAGCCAAGGTAGTGCGGATCGACTGACGCTGTCAAGATGGAGTGTGATGTCTGCGACGATGTCATAGAAAAGCATGGGACGCTGTCGATTAAATGGCATAACGCTGGGCGGGACGACCCTGGTCGAGCTAGTCCAAACTTCCCTCACTCCCCATCGTTCGCAATCAAACGATGCCTGGTAACGCTCCTGGCATACTCACCGGACGGCAGAGAGAGTGCCGACAATATCAAATTATCAATGCCTGACACCGTCGCTTACCGGGATTTCTAACGCAGAGAACCAGAAGAATAAAGCGCGCGCGAATTTCTTCACGGTTGGTTGGCCGTCATCATCGGGGCGCGGAGAGCGTCAAGGGTGTAGTTGAATTCGCTGATCGTCTTTTTCCAAGATCACGCTGAAGCCGCATTGTTGCATGATGTTGAGGAAATTCCCGATCTTCACGTCCTTCTGCGCACCCTTACGGATTTTCTGAATGACCGAAGGCGAAAGGTTGACCGCTTTGGCGAGCTTGCGCACCGAGATTTCATCCTCTTCCATGGCGGCGCAGACCAGCTCCGAAAGCAAAAGCTCGCTATATTCTTTCTCGAAGGCGTGGCGAAACGCCGAGCTTTTCATTTCTCGCTCGAAGGTCGATTTTTTTCTAGTCATCGTAGTAGCTTCCTTTTTCACTCGTTCAATAAAATCCCGCATGTGGCGCAAGGCGCGCTCTTTCTCGTTGACTGGCAGCTTATCTTGTTTTTTCAGGAACGCGTTCGTGATGATGATCTTCGCTCCCTCAAAGAAAAAACATAGAAACCTGTCCGGCTGCGGCTTGAAGGCGAAAATCTTGTCCCCTTCATTGTTAAATTTTTGCTTGTTAAATATCTTTCCTACATCGCCCATCAAGCGCACAAGGCTTATGAACTTGGCGCGCTGCCTCGTATCCAAGGCCTCGTAGTAATCCAAAGACTGACTTTTCCCGTTGGCGTCGTAGTACCATTCGACGGTAAAGGCCTTGCCTTCATAAACGATGAATTCCTTATTCTTCATAATCGTATCACTTTAGTAGTACAGCGGCAAGAGAAATTTTCATTGCTCGCGGTCGCTGACTTTACCATAGGGTTTAGGCCATTGGGCATGATCTTTTTCTCCTTCTTCCGTTCGTTAATGCGGGTCGTGCATGACCCGTTGGCTCCCGCCGAGGGTCGGGGTAGGGCCCAAGGCACGGTGTCAGGGCACGGTGTCAGGCATTGCTAGTTTGATATTGTCGCTCTCTCTTCCAGCCGGCAGGGTTGCAAAAAAAGCAAATAAGCAATGGCGCCACTCTAATCCTCTAATGGACGCTCTAATGTCTCTAATGTGGCTTGCACCTTGACAGTAAGCGCGCGCCGGAGGC
>JAERMN010000116.1 GCA_016844625.1 Deltaproteobacteria bacterium | reverse complement strand
AGATCGGCGTGGCCCGGGCGCGGTTTGGTCACCGCGATTTTGTCATCCCGATCCTCGGGATTGGGTGACATTTTTTTCGTCCAGTTTTTCCAGTCACGGTTCTCGATCCCCAACGCAACTGGCGAGCCCATGGTTTCGCCCCAACGGATGCCTGAACGAATTTGCGCTTCGTCCTTTTCGATGAGCATGCGGCCGCCACGGCCATAGCCCTGTTGGCGGCGCCAGAGGTCGTGATTGATCTTGTCGATGGCGATGGGGAACCCCGCCGGAACCCCATCGATGATCATGGTCAAACAGGGGCCATGCGACTCCCCCGCCGTAAAGTAACGCAACATGCGGGGTATCCTAACCTATTCGACAAAGTGAGGCTAGGGCTTCAGAGTGGTGTTAGCTGACACCGTCCCGTCCGTTTGTCTTAGCTGATCGCGCCAGATTTGCTCTGCGGTTGGAAGGTTTTCGGATCCAGCCGCTATAATTCGCGGCGTAATAAAGACGACGAGCTCCTCAAAATCCTTTTGCCAAGATGCCTTCTTAAAGAGCCAGCCTAAAACTGGAATGTCTTTCAAATAAGGAACTCCCGTATCCGAATTGGAGCTGTTATCCTTCATGATTCCGCCGATGACAACGGTCTCACCGTCACGGACCAACACGTTGGCTTTGGCTTCTCGAGTGTTCTCTTGGGGGATACCATCCACAGTTCGTCCGAAATCCAGAGTGCTAGATTTCACCGTGATGTTCAACAGAACGAACCCGTCGGCCGAAACTTGAGGAGTTACTTTTAGAATAATCCCGGCTCTGATTTCTCGCAGCGAGCCTGCTTCACCCACCGTCGCGGCGCTAGTTCTGATCCTGACAATATTTGCACTCTCGATCTGAGACTCGATGTTATTCAAGGTAACCACCGACGGGCGGGAAATAATCTTTACATTTCCCTGAGCCTCGGCAGCAGATAAAACGCTGGTAATATTATTTCCGAAATACCCAAATCGGAACCCTGTAGTCGGAATAACCAATTGATTTATGGCTGGCGTAGGTTGGGGACCACCCGCAAATGGCGGGTTTGCTATGAATCGATCACTGGCGCGAATGCGGCCGTTATTGAATAGGCCTTCCATTTCTATTCCAAGAGACTTGGAAAACGTCGGCGTTGTCTCGATGAGATTTGACTCGATGAGAACCTGAGGTGTCCGGGTATCGAGTCTACCAATGAGGCCCTGGACGTCTTCAATGCCGGATTTGATGTCGCGCACGATAAGCGTATTCGTCCTTTGATCGGCTTCAACCTTTCCTCTCGGACTCAGAAGAGCCTTAACTTTTTCGACTAAATCTTTATCGGTGTTCGTGTCATTTTGCCCTTTCATGACTTTCGCATAGTTGACAGTTAGGTAAGCGGTTTGGAGAGGTTCTTCAATCTCCTTCGACCTCTTTGCCGCGGTCGACTTATCGCTATCGGATTTTAGCCGGTCCTGGGTTGAGATGCGGATAACGTTTCCTGTTTCATCTTTCCCCAAACCATTGGTATCAATAATTAGATCCATCGCCTGGTCCCATGGAACTTCGATCAGGCGAACGGTGATTTTTCGATTTACGTCGTCGGTGACAATGATATTTTTTCCGCTTACCTCGGCCATAAGCCGGAAAACATTTTTGATATCGGCGTCTTTAAAGTCCAATGAAATCTTTTGACCCGTATATTTCCTATCGTCGCCCGCTACCCTGTCAGTTCCCGAAGGTTTACTTGTGCCGGAGGTCGCCGCTATCGAGCCCTCGATGGTGCGAATGTCAGCGCGCACACCGCCACGAACCACCGTGGCATCTTTTCGCGCTGTGGCGTTAGTATTCTCAGCTCCGATAACGATGCGCAGTCCACCACCCTCCGTCGCGATCGTGTAGGGCGGGACCGTCGCTGCGGCGATATCGGTAGTTAGCCGTAATCCGCCTTCAATTTGATTCACTCTCAACGTCGCCACCGCGCTGGTGTCGATCCGATACAAATCAGCCTGCCCAGGTTGGTTCGTATTGGCAAAAATATCTAAGACAATTCGAGCTGGCGCGGGCAGTGGAAAATGGCGGTACTGTGTCACCGGCTGGGAAAATTTGACCAGCAAAGTGGTCTGGCCGTGTTCTTCTCGAACGCTAAGTTCCTGAAGACTCTGGCTCGGAGCGCTTACGGCCTGCGGCTTCGCCGGACCGGGTTTCGTAGTTGAAGAGGTTTGCGGCGTGGCAGCTGGCTGTGGCGACATGTCGGGACTGACCGCGCAAGCGCTCACACTCATGGCGCAGGCAACAGCAATTATCATTAACAGCGCTGCCACCTTTCCGCCTAATTCTTGACTACCCTTTATGAGACGATTCATGAGGAAGTTCCTCGTTTCGTATGATGCTCGTTAATCCGTTGCCAGCTTCATGCTGACATCGTGCAATTTTCGCTGGCCATAAATATCGGCCGAGATTTCTTCGACGATAATCTGGTTACGATGAATCGCTTTGACCTTGCCATCGTTGCTGCCGATCGGCGTGCCGACTTTGACCGTGTAACCGAGCCCCGCGGTGTCTTCCACCATCGCCCTTGGTTCCTTGATATCCCAGACGATGCCGACGACTTTCAACTGGCCTAAATCAAGCCGTTCGAGGGGTGAAAGATTGTCTCGATTTCGGCTCGTAGCTTTTGTCCGAAGCGTCATCGGCCGAAACGGATCCCGGCTGCCTTCCTTTAGAACCACCGGTGGTTTGGCTGTGTCGGCGACTTTTGGGGGTAAATTCAAATCGACAGGTTCGGCTTTTGCCTCGGTCTTACTCTTGCTGCCGATCGATTGTTGAAGTCTGTCTTTAACGGCATCGCGCAAGCTCTGCACCGATTTGCCGATCGCCGCCGGTGCGTTGGTGAATTTATCGAACGCTTCTTTGGTTTGTTCCGAAGGCGTGCGCAGCGGTTCTTGAGCGAACGCAATGCCGCTCGCGCCCATCGTGAGAGAAAAAACTAACGGCCGGCAAAGTTTAAGAGGGCTGATCATGGCGGATTATTTCTTGGCTTTTGCCGCTTTGGCTTTGTCTTCGGCAACTTGTTTTCTTTCGGCGTCATCTAGGAAACGAAACGCCGTCGCCACACTGGTGGTTTCTAGGATCACGTTATCGCCGGGGATGTTAAGGTTCTTAAAACCGATGTTGTCGATGTTAACCAGGCGGTTGAGCCGGCCGACCTCATCGAAGAAGCCGACGGTGTTGTGAAAGCTTCCCTTGACCGTGATATCGACGGGAACTTCGGCGTAAAACTCCTGATAGGTTTCGGCGCGCGGACGAAAAAGCAAAACGTCAATAGTTCTGAGCAGATCAGCAATTTCTTTCTTGTTCGGCAGCTGCGCCACGGCTTTCGTGAGTTCCATCTCTAACTGCTGAATATCTTTTTTTAGGCGCGGCAAATTCGCCGCCTTCTGTCGTTTCGCGGTTGTTTCGTTGCGGGCGATTTCGACGCTATCGGACAATTTGGCCATTTCGTCCGAACGCGGACTGTAGAGAGAGCTGTAATAAAGCGCCGCAAGCAAAATAATCGTCGCTGCGAGTATACCGATCTTTTGCAGTTTTGGCCGCTCAAGAATGTTGTCGATTAGCTGGTTCACCCCTGCTTCTCCTCTTTCTTGGCAACCGGCGTGGTTTTTGCTTTCGTATCCGGCGGAGGGGGTTCGGCGGGTTGGTACATCACGCCGGTCTTGATCGCGAATTTCTTGAACCCTGCGTCAGGACCGACTCCTTGAGTGGTTTCAACCAGCTCGACGCCTTTGAAATACTTGGACGCTTCCAATCCAGTGATAAAATCCGCCACAGTCTTGTTGTCGACGGCCAGTCCATTAATCGTCAAGCTGCCGCCAGATTCTTTAAGGTCTTTAAGCCAGAGTGTCGGCGGCGTCGCGTTGGCAAGATTTTCCATCACCAGCACCGGCCCGCTCTTTTTCTGATTGAGATCGGCGATAATTTTGTTCTTACCGCGCAAATCTTTGATCTTATTTTGCAGATCGCCGACTTCCTTGATCTTTGTATCAAGCGCCTGGATCTCGCTCCGTAATCCGGCAAGCTCAGTTTCGAGCTGCGACATTTGATACGATTGGTAGAAATACGCACCCGCGAGCATGAGCGCGGCCAAAGCCAAAACCACCGCGCCAATAAAAAGCTCCCGGCGCCGCGTGACTTCGGCTTGGAGTTGTTTAAACGGGAGGAGATTGATCCGAATCATCTATCCCCCGGGCGCCGAATCGCTAGTCCAGCTGCGACGGCAAAACTAGGCGCCGATTCGAGCAAGTACTCGCGGTCGATATTCTTGTTGATATTGAAACTCTTGAAAGGCTCGCTAAGCCGCAGCGGCACCCCGATTCGATCTTCGAGCAGCGCGCGCAATCCGGTCAATTTGGCACCCCCGCCGCTCAGATAAATCATTTTGAGACCGTCAACATCGTCAGACGGAACCATGCCGTAAAGACTTACCGTTCGACGAATTTCCTCCGCTAACTCCTCTGCTGTTGGCTGCATCAGCGTCGCCAAATCCAACCCCTTTTGCTCATGGACCACACCCGTCAACTTGAAATTCTCCGCGGCCGCAGTCGTGAGCCCGGTTTGTGACGCCAGCGCGTCGGTGAAATAAGCGCCGCCGATGGAAAGATCGCCGGTGAACGTCGAAATACCATTGTGCAACAAGCTAATGCAGGTATTCTGCGCGCCGATATGAACCAAACCAACGACTCCGTTCAAACCCTCGCCGCCATAATTGGCCTCGAACATATTTTCCAAGGCGAAATAATCGACATCCATAACAGCCGGTTCGAGGCCGGCCTGCTCGATCGCGTCGGTATAGCTGTTGACGATCTCCTTTTTTACCGCGACCAACAGAACGTCCATCTGGTTGCCATCGTCGGACTGGCTCAACACCTGATGATCGAGATTGACGTTTTCGAGGTTTTCCGGGATGACGTTCTGCGCTTCAAATTCAATATTGGCTTCTAGTTCAGCTGGTTCTTGCTTGGGCATCTGAACTTTTTTCATGATGACGGAGCGTCCAGGCACAGCGGCGATAACCTGTTTGGATTTTACGCCGCTTTCCTTGATCAGCTGCTGAATCGCCTCCGCCACGGTTCTGGCATCGACCACCATGTTATTCTGAATGGCGTTCTCAGGAGTCGTGACAATCCCCAACTTCAAAACGCGGTAGCCACTCTTATCGACCGCGGCTTCAACCAACTTGATCGAACTCGAACCAATATCGAGAGCGACGCAACCGTCAGTGCTACCGATCGATCTTAGGAAATTAAGATTCAGATTATTCCAGAAGGGTGCCATGGATTATTGCTTGAAGAGTGTGTGCTTCTGCTCGATGGTCAGGCCTAACGCCAGAAGGATCTTTCGTTTGGTTGCCATGCGGCAATCTTTGCCGTTTTCAATGCGTTGAAGGGTCAATGGAGAGATTCCCGCCAAGCGCGCCAGTTCTGATTTGCTCAACATCTTCGCTTCGCGAATTAGCTTAACGTTATTCTGTTCATCCATCGCTGCCAGTCCTCGAAGAAGGACCTAGAAGTGGGGTAACTTTGGAATTACCCAATCAGACATTCCAAGTCAACTTAAATTGTTATTAATTATGCATATTTATTGCTTTAATTGCCGATAATCATAGCAATCCCGCTGCCAGCCCTCCTTTTCTCGCAAAAGCTATCTACTTTACGCGTATTATCAGCACCTTAGGTAAGTCTAGCGAATTCCTAAGGAAACCAAGTTATGCTTTCCTGGGTACATTTATGACCAAGCGGCGCCATTCCTAACAAAATTATCCTGTGTTGCTTTTGCCAAAGTCGCTCGATACAAGATCAACGATGCACGAGCCGCAGAAGTTCGCCCGGGTCGTCATCCCATCGCCGCTGAGACAACCGCTTATCTACGCCGTTCCCGCATCGCTCCAAGCCCAAATCGCTCTCGGCATGAGGGTTTTGATTCCGCTGCAAAAGCGCATCACCACGGGCATCGTCATTGAAACACTCGCGGAAAATCCGCTAGCGTCAGCCAAAGAAATTTTCACCGCTTTGGATGATCAACCCATTCTCGATGCCGGGCTACTCAAACTCGCTCATTGGACTTCGCAATATTATCTGGCCTCGCTCGGCGAGGTGCTGGCGACCATGCTGCCGCCCAATTCGCGCCGGGAAAGCAAACGAACGGTGGTGCTCAAAGCAGACCATTCGTCCATAAACGACGAACTTGGGCAAAAAGTGCTGCAGGAAATTGTCCAACGCAAAGGGAAAATACCTGTCACCACATTGACGCGACAATTCCCGGGCGAAAATATCGACCGTGTGCTCGGGCGGTTAGAAGCGGCTGGAGCCATCGTTATCGAAGATCGCTTGGCCAAGCAGAGGCGTAAGGCTGGGGCTTCGGCCGAGCCCAAAGAAACGTCCATCGACGCCGAACCGCTGAGATTTCAGTTAACGTCAGAGCAAGAAGCTGCTCTTGGAGCCATAGGCAAGCGCATTACGCAGGGCGGCTTCGAAACTTTTTTGCTCCACGGCGTCACCGGAAGTGGCAAAACCGAAGTCTATCTCCGCGCCATCGCTCAAGCGCGCTCGCTCGGACGGCGCAGCCTGATCATCGTTCCGGAAATCTCGTTGACGCCGCAGCTTTTGGATCGCGTCAACGCGCGCTTTCCCGGCAAAGTCGGCGTGCTGCATAGCGCCATGACCGCAGCCGAGCGCTGGAGCCAGTGGTGGCGGATCATTCGTGGTAACGTCGCTGTCGTGATTGGCGCCCGCTCAGCGGTGTTCGCGCCGATACCCGATCTTGGACTGATCATCGTCGATGAAGAACATGATTCTTCTTACAAGCAGGAAGACGGCCTACGCTACAATGGCCGAGACCTCGCCGTGGTGCGTGGCAAATTTTTGCACTGCGCAGTGATCTTGGGCTCAGCAACCCCGGCGCTGGAAAGTTATGTGAACTGCCGCCAGGGCCGCTATCAACTCATCGAGCTTAACCAGCGGGTAGAAGAGCGACCCATGCCCGCGATCGAAGTGATCGATTTACGCCAACAGTTCCGCAAGACCGATGCCGCCACCGACGCGCGCAGTCGGGCAAACGCCGCGCGCACAAAGACCGCCGATCGACCCTTGTTGTCCGAGAGCTTTGTCCGATTGTTGCGGCAAAATCTTGCCGCCAAACATCAGACGCTGATTTTCTTAAACCGCCGCGGCTTCGCCAATTTTCTCCAATGCACACTGTGCGGTCACGTTTGGCGCTGTTCGTATTGCAGCGTGACGCTTACGCTCCATCTCAAACTAAAAATCCTCACATGTCACCACTGCGATTATCGCCGGCCGACTACCAACCTTTGCCCAGAGTGCAAAAATGAATCGCTCACGCCCGTCGGCGCCGGCACCGAACAGGTTGAAACAACGCTGCAGCAGCTCATCCCCGAAGCGCGCATTGCGCGCATGGATCGTGACACCACCGGTAAGCGTGGCTCGCAGGAAGCGTTGATTCGCCGCTGGGAAAGAGGCGAGCTCGATATTCTCGTCGGCACTCAGATGATCACCAAGGGACATGATGTGTCGGGCGTCACTTTGGTCGGCGCATTGTTGGCGGATTTATCGCTCAACCTGCCCGACTTCCGCGCCGCTGAGCGCACCTTTCAGCTGCTGAGCCAAGTCGCCGGCCGCTCCGGGCGCGGCGATGATCCCGGGCGGGTGATCATTCAAACCTACGCGCCGGATCACTACGCCCTCGAATTTCTAATCGCTCATGACTATAAAGGCTTTTTCGCTGCCGAAAGTGAATTTCGCCGCGCTTTGAATTATCCGCCCTACGGCCGACTGGTTAATCTCCGGCTCGACGGACCGAAGATGGCTGAAGTCGAGCAGCGCGCGCAGGCGTTGGCCGCCGGGTTGCGCGAGTTGCAGCACCGCACGGCAATATTTCGCGAGCAGATCGAAGTGCTCGGCCCGGCGCCGGCGCCCATCGAAAAACTGCGCAACCGGTTTCGCTGGCAGCTATTGCTCAAAGGCAAGCAAAGCGCGCCGTTGCTCGACTTTGCCCGCCACGCGCGCGCGCTCATACCAAGGTCGCCCAGCCTGCGCCTCCACATTGATGTCGATCCCTACAGTATGTTATGAATTTTTTACTCGACCATGGCGATCTTAGAGATTCTTAAATATCCCGCGCCCGTGCTCAGCAAAGTTGCCGCGCCAGTGAAGAACGTTAACGGTAAAACCGTGCAGCTCGTAAGCGACATGCTTGAGACCATGTATGCCGCTCCCGGCGTCGGACTGGCCGCGCCGCAGGTGGGCGCATCCCAACGGGTGATTGTTTTAGACGTCGATCATGAGAACCCGGGCAAGCTGGTTTATAAATTAATCAATCCGGTGATCACCCGCGCCGAGGGCGAGGTGATTTGGGAAGAAGGCTGCTTAAGCGTGGTCGACTTCACCGCCGACGTGAAGCGCGCCGCCCAGGTGCAAGTCAGTGCCATCGATGAAAACGAAAAGGAAATAAAGATCGACGCCGAAGGCTTGCTCGCAGTCGCCCTGCAACATGAGATCGACCATCTCGACGGTAAACTTTTTATCGATCGGATCAGCCGCTTGAAGCGCGATCTCTACGCGCGCCGGCGCAAAAAAATGCTCCGCAGCGGCACCGAACCGCCAAAGGAAAGCGCGCGGGTGATGATCTAAGCGCCACTTCGTCTTTCTCGGAACAGCTCTCAATATTTAAGTTCGACGAGTATTCAATGGCAACGCCGTGGCGGATTGTTTTCATGGGCACGCCGCAGATCGCCGCGGCGACGCTAGAAGAGCTTGTCCGCGGGCCCGATCCAGTGGTTGGCGTCGTCACCCAGCCGGATCGACCCTCTGGACGAGGCCAGCAGACTACGCCATCAGCGGTGCGCAAAGCGGCCGAAGCGCACGGCATTGCGGTGATCGCCGCGGAAAAAATTCGCACGCCGGAGTTTCTTGACGCTCTGAGAGAATGGCGTCCAGATGTTATCGTCGTCGTCGCCTATGGCCGTATCCTGCCAAAAACAATTCTCGAGATCGCGCCACAGGGTTGCCTCAATGTCCACTATTCGCTCCTGCCGAAATACCGTGGCGCCGCACCGGCTGCTTGGACGATCATCAACGGCGAGAGCGAAGGCGGCGTGACCACCATGAAGCTGGTGGAAAAAATGGACGCCGGCGCCATCTATCTCCAAGCAGCGATCGCACTCGCCAGCGACGAAACTACCGGTTCGTTGCAGGCCAAGCTCACCCCCATCGGCGCTCGTCTATTAATGGAAACATTGCGCCGACTCAAGGACGGCTCGTTGGTTGCACAGGCACAAGACGAGAGTTTAGCCACGCTCGCGCCGATACTCAAAAAAGCAGACGGCCTGATCGACTGGAACAAATCGGCAGTCGAAATCGAGCGGCGCGCGCGCGGCCTTGATCCGTGGCCTGGTAGTTTTACCCATGTCGGTGGAAAGTTGCTTAAGGTCCATCGAACGCAAGTTATCGCCACCGAGCGAATCGGCAATCCCGGTGAAGTCGTCCGAGCCGACGGCACCGGTTTCTGGGTCGCCACCGCGTCCGGCGTCATCGCGCTCGAAGCAGTGCAGTTGGAAAACAAGAAACGGCTTGCCGGCGTTGAATTTATCAAAGGCGCGAGGATCAAACTCGGTGAACGCCTCGGATGAAGCGAAAAGCGTGCGCCAGCTCGCCGGCGAGATCCTGCTCAAAGTCGACTGCCAAAAAGCCTACGCTGACATCCTGCTCGATCACGCTTGCAAGAGAACCGGTCTCAACGAGCGCGACCGCGCGCTGCTGACGGAACTTATTTATGGGACACTGCGCTGGCGCGGCAATATCGATGCCCACTTGAGCCAACAGCTTAGCCGCTCTTTAGCCGACACCGATGCTTTCGTGCGAAATCTTTTGCGTCTCACGGTCTACCAGCTTTTTTTCCTCGATAAGATTCCCGACTACGCCGCGGTGAATGAAGCTGTCGAGCTCGCCAAGCGCCACCGAGGCAGTAAAACCGGCGGTTTCGTCAATGGCGTCCTAAGAAACCTGCTGCGGCAAAAACAAAACCCCACGAAGACGAAAGCAGATGACCACTCTGTCACCACGCTCGCCGCCGAATATTCTCACCCAGAGTGGTTGGTAAGGCGCTGGTTAGACGAATTCGGTCGGCGCGAAGCCGGCGCGCTGATGCTCGCCAATAATCAACGCGCACCGCTGGTGCTGCGCGTCAATCGGCTCAAGTCCAGTCGAGAAGAATTGCTCGCACGTTTGCTGGGTCAAGCAATGGCCGCGTCAGCTACACCGTGGTCACCAGACGGAATCATCCTCGAGTCGGGCGGTGCCGTGGAAAATCTGCCAGGCTTTGCCGAGGGATTATTTCAGGTGCAGGGCGAGTCGTCACAATTGGTCGCTTATTTACTCGCGCCTTCGCCTGGCGAACGAATTCTCGACGCCTGTGCCGCCCCCGGCGGCAAGACGACCCATATCGCCGACCTCATGAAGGACAGCGGCGAATTAATCGCACTGGATACTTCCGCCCGTGGGGTTGAGAGAATCCGCGAAAACATCGCGCGGCTGAAATTGCACTCGATTCAGGTCGCCCGCGCGGATACAACCAAAGCATTGAGCGGCAAACTGAGCGCGCCCTACGATCGCATTCTCGTCGACGCCCCTTGCAGTGGGCTCGGCACGCTGCGTTCCCATCCCGAAATAAAATGGCAACGCCAGGAAGCTGATATTCGACGCTTAAGCGGATTGCAAGCGAAGATTCTCGAACGAGTGGCCAACTATCTCAAGCCAGGTGGCGTTCTAGTCTATTCAACATGCACGCTCGCACGCGAGGAGAACGAGCTGGTCGTCGAAGCGTTTCTCGCCCAGCACAAGCAGTTTGAGTTAGAAGATGCGGCGCGTTATCTTCCCCAAGCAGCAAGGCACATGGTGCGCGGCGGTTATTTCCAAGCCCTGCCGCAGCGCGACAACACCGATGGTTTTTTCGCCGCGCGCCTGAGGAAGGTTTCTTAATTGCCACCGATGAAAATCGCCCCGTCGATTCTATCGGCCGACTTTAGCCGTCTCAAAGACGAAATTCAGGCGGTCGAAGCCGCCGGCGCCGACTGGCTCCATGTCGACGTCATGGACGGCCACTTTGTGCCGAACATCACCATCGGACCTGTGGTCGTCGAGTGGGTCCGTAAAGTGACGACGATTCCAGTCGACGTGCATCTGATGATCACCGATCCTGACAAATACGCGGCGGAATTTATCAAAGCCGGCGCCGATTGGATTTCCATCCATCCCGACACTTGCGCCAACCCCAATGCGACACTGAAAAAGATTCACGAACTCGGCGCGAAAACTTCAGTCGCGGTCAATCCCGACGTGCCACTGAGCAAAGTTGTGAGTTGCTTCAGTGACATCGACATGGTGCTCATGATGACGGTCTTCCCTGGTTTCGGCGGCCAGGCTTTCATGCCGGAGGTTTTGCCGAAGATCACCGAAGCAAGAAATCTCATCGAGCAACGCCAGCTGCCGATCCTGATCGAGGTCGACGGCGGCATCAAAA
>JAERMN010000566.1 GCA_016844625.1 Deltaproteobacteria bacterium | reverse complement strand
CGCCTGCACTGAAACATCAGATTTCGGCCGCCAAGGTTTTCAAAGTTGTGTCGCGATATGTTGACGAAAACAAACTGGGCATAGTTCTTTTTGCTCCTGTCGATCTAATCCTGGATTCCTCGTCAATTCTCCAGCCCGATCTATTGTTTGTATCAAACGCGCGTCAGAACATTCTCACGGAAAAAGGCCTTTTCAGCGCACCTGATTTGGTTATCGAAATTCTCTCGCCAACAACCACCCGGAACGACCGTATCACCAAGGCGCAAATTTACGCCCGGCACAAAGTGCCCGCTTATTGGATCGTCGATCCCGACCAAGAGACCGTTGAAGTCTATCTTTTGACCGTGGATAGCTATCGCTTGGCCGTCACCTTACAAGGCGAAATCCCACTGCCCGTGCCGCCGTTCACCGAGCTCAAGCTTGCCGCCAAAGATATTTTCATCTGAGGACCGCTGTATTCTCCCGGACAGGAGCGCGGGTTTTCTAACCCGCGCCAAAAAGCACGCGAGGCTTGAATTACGCCATCCTCGATCCTCCATTTTCCATCCTCGCCGAAGGCACCTCAGCTAGCCAAACCTTTCTTGCGCAGAAATTCCCGCGCCACATCCTTCGCCTGTCGCTTCTCACCGTCCACCGCATTGTTGAGCGTTCTCATCTCATCGACTGTAAGAATGCCAGCCAGTTGTTTTAGCACCTCGCGCAGTGCTGGATATTTTTCCAGCGCCGCCTGGCGCACCACCGGGACGGCATCGTAGGGCGGGAAATAGCGCCGGTCGTCGTCGAGCTGAAATAATCCGTAGCGCGATATCAACCCGTCGGTGGAATTGCCGGCGATCAAATCGACTTGGTTTTCCGCCAGCGCCCGATAAGTAAGCGACAAGTCCATCTCGCGGGTCGCTTCGAAGTGAAATCCGTACGCTTTCGAAAAGCCCGGATAACCATCGGCGCGCGACATGAAGTCCTGGCCAAAACCGGCGCGCCACTGATTGGACACCTGCGCCGCGTCGCTGACGGTTTTAAGTTTGAATTTACGCGCATCCTCGCCGCGCACGAGAATCGCGAAGGTGTTGTTGAAGCCGAGTGGTTCGGTCCATTCCAGCTTGAAGCGCTTGGCATACTCGGACTTAACTCGCCGATAAACTTCTTGCGGATTGGCGAGCGGCTTTTCCTTGAGAATCGCCAGCAAACCTGTGCCGGTATATTCGACGTAGACGTCGATTTCACCAGCGATAAGCGCGTCGTGAGCTAAATTGCCGCCGAGATCGAAGCGGCGGACGACCTCGGCGCCGGTTTTCGCCTCGATGGCCTGGGCGAGAATTTCACCGAGTATCACCTGCTCGGTGAAGTCTTTCGAGCCCACCACGATTCGCCCCGCGCTTTTGCCTAAAAAGAAATACGCGACGCTGAAGAAAACCAGGAGGACGGCGACGCTGGCCCATAATAATTTCCGCGAACTCACTTTGACCGCAGCGCCGGCCTGAATAGACTTCTCGATAAAGCCCAACAGCAAATCCGCCGCCAAGGCGATCAGCGCCGCCGGCACCGCGCCGGCGAGGATCAAAACGTTATCGTTGGCGCGCAGACCGCGAAAAATATAGCGCCCCAAGCCGCCGGCATCGATGGCCGCGGCAATCGTCGCCGTGCCGACGCAAATGACGGTCGCCACGCGCACACCGGCGATGATTACGCCAAGCGCCAGCGGCAGCTCGACTTGAAAGAGCAATTGGCGGTCGGTCATGCCCATGCCGCGCCCGGCTTCGCGAATCGCCGGATCGACGTTACTAATGCCGGTAAAAGTGTTGCGAATGATCGGCAAGAGCGAATAAAGCACCAGCGCGACGATCGCCGTGCGCGCGCCGATGCCGCCGACGATCTTTACGTTAAATAAATAGAGATTGAGCGGTATGAGAAAACCGAACAGCGCCAAGCTCGGCACCGTCTGCATGATGTTGGCGAAGCCGAGAATCGGTTTGCTTAAGCCCGGCTTGCGCGTGAGCAAGATGCCCAGCGGCACGCCGATCAAGACCGCGATGCCGGTTGACACGACGACTAGGAATAAATGCTCTAAGATCAGCTCGCCAAGCTCGCCGCTGTTGTCGGTGAAGAATTCCAGTAGCGTCACGCCGGTCTCCCAATGCTCTGACCATCGTGAAAACAGGCGGCAAAAGCGCGCGCTTCCGAGTGGCTCGATTCGAGCAATTCAGCCGGCGGCCCGAGTAAAATCAACTCGCCGTCTTGCAAGAGCGCAATGCGCGTCGCCAAGACAAAAGCTTCGGCGATATCGTGAGTGACGAACACCATCGTCTTGCCGAGCTCCTGTTGCAGGCTTTTGAATTCTTGCTGAATGCCGCGCCGGGTGATGGGATCGAGCGCGCCGAAAGGCTCGTCTAACAGAATCACCGGCGGATCGGCGGCTAACGCCCGGGCGACGCCGACACGCTGGCGTTGCCCGCCGGACAGTTCGCGCGGAAGTCGCTTGGCAAAGCGGTCGGCGTCGAGGCCCACCAGATTCAACAACTCGCGCGCCCGCGATTCGATTCGCTCCGGCGCCCAGCCTTCCAGCCGCGGCACGACGCCGATATTTTGCTCGATGGTCAGATGGGGGAACAAGCCGATCTCTTGGATCACGTAACCGATGCGCCGGCGCAGTCGGATCGGGTCCCACTCCACCGTCGCTTTACCTTCCACTTCAATCTGCCCCGAGGTCGGATCGATCAGCCGGTTGATCAACTTCATCGTCGTCGTCTTGCCCGAACCGCTGCGGCCGAGCAGAACCAGAGTTTCCCCACGCGCGACCTCGAGATTAAGATCAGCGAGCAATTTCTTGCCGCCTGGCAGAATGAAGCTGACGTCGTGAAACTTAATCGTTGTTTCTGCACTG
>JAERMN010000115.1 GCA_016844625.1 Deltaproteobacteria bacterium | reverse complement strand
TTCGACGCCGACGATGACAACAATGCCGATCGCCGGCCGGCGGATAAGTTGTTTAATGAGATTTTCGGTAAAGCGAACAAATAGCATCGCGGAAAAATATACTTCGCCGTTGACCGGGCTGCTCGCAGCGTGGAACTTTGTTATGGGGTTTCCAAAGGGGCAAGCATCGCCTTTGGTTTATTTTAGTGGCTGTTCCGGGTTTACTGTGAAGATATTTTCACCACGAAGTGTGTCATGAGCTTACGCTCGTCCACAGAAGATGAAAATGGGATCGAATTGCGGTAAGGAGAGGGCGGTGTCCCAGCGCCGAGGTCGGTAAGTGACTGGAGCCAATGAGCCCGCCACGAAGTGTGATCCCGGACATCCTTCGGCGCCCCAGATTGTCGCCTCGTTGTCATTAGACGAGAGCACGCGAAGGAGAATCGAATATTGCCGGATGTCCCCTGGGTGCACCGAAAGGAGGAGAGCGTATGAGTCAGAATAGCGATGCAGGGATGCAGGTCCTGTATGCGCGAGTGTGCGGTTTGGACGTGCACAAGAAGGTGGTGGTGGCGTGTGTGCGGATCCTTGATGGGAAGGGAGTGGTGCACAAGACGTTGCGTCGGTTCGGCACGATGACCGCCGATCTTTTGGAGCTGCGCCAGTGGTTGGCCGAGGCCCAGGTGACGCACGTAGCGATGGAGTCGACGGGGGTGTATTGGCAGCCGGTGTTCAACCTGCTCGAAGGACATTTCGAGGCGTGGCTGGTCAATGCCCAGCACATCAAGAAAGTGCCGGGGCGTAAGACCGACATGAAGGACGCCGAATGGATAGCGCAGCTGTTGCAATGTGGGCTTTTGCGACCGAGCTTGGTGCCTGAGCGCAAGCAGCGAGAGCTGCGCGATTTGACGCGCCAACGCACCAAGTTGGTCCAGCAGCGCAACGCTGTGAACAACCGGATTCAGAAAGTCTTGGAGAGCGCCAATATCAAGTTGGGCTCGGTGGCCAGCGATGTGTTGGGTGTGTCGGGACGCTCGATGATCGAGGCGCTGATTAGCGGCGAGAAGGAAGCCACGGTGCTGGCGGAACTCGCTCAGCGCCAGCTGCGAGGGAAGATTCCCCAGTTGCAGCGCGCCTTGACGGGGGACGTGAGCGAGCATCACCGCTTTTTGTTGCGCGAGTTGCTTGATCACTACGACTTCCTCGAGCAGAAGATCACGCGCATGAGTGAGCGGCTTAGGGAGGTTGCCCCCAGCCCTTTTCGCGCGGCGGTGGAGCAGCTCGACCCGATTCCCGGTGTGGCCGAGCGTGGGGCTGAAGCGCTTTTGGCGGAGACCGGCACGGATATGAGTCGGTTTCCTACCCACAAGCACTTCGCCTCCTGGGCGGGGCGCTGTCCTGGCAACCATGAAAGTGCCGGCAAACACCACAGCGGCAAGACCCCCGCCGCCAACCGCAATCTTGACGCCGTGCTCACCGAGATCGCGCACGCAGCGGTGCGAAAGAAGGGCAGCTATTTCCAAGCGCAGTACCATCGTGTGGCGGCGCACCGCGGAAAGAAGCGGGCCATCGGCGCCGTCAAGCACAGCTTGTTGATTACCATCTACGTCATGCTCCGCGACAACAAGCCGTATCGGGATCTCGGCGCCGATCACTTCAGTCGTCTCAATCCCCAACAACATATTCGTTACCACGTGCGTAAACTTCAAGAGCTTGGACAAAAGGTGGAGGTATCGCCTATGCCTGTGGCTGCGTGACCCCACCCCCAACCAAATTTTCGAAGGAGGACACGAAGAGCACGAAGGAATGAAAAAAATGGGGCGCGGTTAATACTCCGCCCGCGAAGTGGCTTCGTTTATTTGGAGGATATGTGACCGATCACGCTGATGTTTTTGTCTCCTCACTCGATACTAGGATAAGCGAGATCCTCGACCGCTGCACCGGCTGCGGCAAGTGCGTCGAGGTCTGCCCGACCGCCGCTCCCGCCGGCATCGACACCCGCGAGCCCACCGCGATCGTCACCGACGTGCTGGACATCCTGCGCGGCGGCGGCGACCCCGAAAGCCGCGGCGCCCGCTGGGCCAGCACCTGCACCGGCTCAGGCCGCTGTCTCTCGGCTTGCGACGACGGCGTCAACCCACGCTTCATGTTGGCGGCCACCCGCTTGCGGCTCAACGAGCGGAGGGCAGCGACCGAGCGCCACGCCACCGGCCAAGCCGGGTTTCAAAAAATGTCTGAAGGGGTGAAGGTGCTCTCGCGACTTCAGGTTCCCGCCGATTTGCTCCGCACATCGCGCTCCTCTGCCTGGAGGTCTTGGATCGGCTCGGCACGCGCTACAAAGTCTTCGGCGGCCCGGCCAACTGTTGCGGTGTCATTCAGTACCGCGCCGGCGACGCCAAGGCGTCCGGGCGCATTGGCGGCAACACGGTGGCCGGTTTCGCCGGCACTGGCGCCGCGCACGTTCTCACCTGGTGCCCGACATGCAACATTCAACTGAGCGAAATTGTCATGCCGAGTACGGACGCTGGCTTTGCCTTGGGGCATGTGGTTCCTTACATCGCCGCGCGGATCGAAATCCTCCGCTCCCACTTCGTCCGCTCCGTCAACAAGCGAGTTGCGCTGCACGAGCATCCGGGTGTGGCCGGCGTGACCGAAGGCGTCGTTAAGATTCTTTCGGCGATACCGGGGATTGAGCTCGTCGATCTCGAACAGCCGCGAGTCGGCTACATGTGCAACTCACTCGCGCCCGTACCTGACTATAAGCGCGAGCTCCATGCCCGGGAACTCGCCGCGGCCGAGGCCGTCGGCGTCGACTGTCTCGTCGGCATCTACCACGCCTGCCATCGCGAGCTGTGCGCCCATGAGACGACCTATCCGTTCAAGATCGTCAACTTCCTCGAGCTGGTGGGAGAGGCCATGGGCATCCAGCGTGATGATCTGTTCAAGCAGTGGAAGATGATGCAAGATGTCGACCGGGTGCTAGCGGAGGTCGCCGGGCAGGCGGCCATGGCCGGACTGGACCTCGAAAGTGTGCGCGAGGTGCTCATCGCCCATATGCTGCGCGAGCAGCCGTTGCCGATTGGCTCCAGGGTCGCGCCAGCGCCTGAGCCCCCTGCGGCTCTGCCGCGCTTTTTCCCTGAGTAGAGAATAAAATAAGATCCGTCCGGTTCACCGTGTAGGAGTATGCACCATAGAGAGGCAGAATTCGTAGCGCAGAAAAGCCGCAACCCAAGAGAAGAATTAGCCGCAAAGAACGCATAGATCGCAAAGAAAGCTGCGGCAGGGCGGGTTTTCTAACCCGCCCTGTTGAGACCCGGAGAATCAACCGCAGAAAGCGCAAAAGGCGCAAAAAGGATATCGATCATGTAGTAGGGGCGCGATTCATCGCCCCCTCTTTAGCAATTTGAATTTCCGAAAATTTGCCCAAGCCGCGTAAGTTCTTAGCTATAGTAGTACACGCTTTTCCCCAGACTACGCTGGGGGAAAGAGGTTCGCCGGTCGGCGAACAGCCGCAGCCGAAACTCGGAATATCTCCCGCAAAGCATGTCCTGAGCAACGTCGAAGGGACGCCAAGGCCGCAAAGGTCGGAAAATAACGGTAAAAAAATTCTTCAAGACAATTCATCTCTTCCCTCCGAACTTGGCGTGCTTTGCGCCTTTGCGGGAGGAATATCCGGATCCGAGGACGTTCGACTTCCGGAATATTTAAGCGGCACGCTATGACCAACATGTTGGTGTTAGTTTTTGGATAGCAATGCTAAGGATCACGTAGAAAGAAGATTCGGATTCGGAAATTAGCCGCAATCCGAGAAAAGGGGACGCGAACCTTTTTATTTTGCTCATGCTTCGCCGGGAGGAGACCCAATGAAGTCGAAACGGTTAACGCACTTAGTGCTTGGGACTGTCGCTGTGGCGGCGGCAATTGTCGGTCGCGGTGGCGCGCGTGCGCAAGAAGCAAATCTTAAAACTATAAAAGTCGGCGGCGGCAGCTTCACGACTTCGATCACGCAGTCGAACGGACTTTTCGCCAAATACGGGCTGCAGATTCAGATTCCGCGTTCAGCTTCCGGCGGTTCAGATGAAGTGAGAAAGTGGCTTGCATCCGGTGAACTCGATCTTGCCGACTACGGCGTCGACAACGCCATCGCCATGGTCGAGAACGCCGGCGTCGACGTGATTCTCGTCGCCGCCACCGACTACACGCCGACCGAACTGGTGGCGCAGCCGGAAATTAAATCGCTTGCGGACCTGCGCGGCAAGATCGTCCTCGTCGATGCGCCAAACACGCAGAATGCGCTGGCTCTTAAAAAGATCCTATCCACCGCTGGCCTCAATGCCGGAACCGATTACCAGATGAAAGAAGCCGGCGGCACATCGGCGCGCATTGCCGCGATGCTGAAGCAGAAAGAGTTCGCCGCTACCATGTCCTCCGGTCAGACCGCGGTGCAGGCGCGCCAGGACGGCCTGGTGAGCCTCGCCACGACGGCGAACATTTTCGGACCGACACTGCGCTGGGGTGTCTTCACCCGCCGCCAGTGGGCCAAGGACAATAGCGATGTGCTGATTCGCTACCTCGCGGCGCATATCGAGGCGCAGCGCTGGCTGCTCAACCCAGCGAACAAAGACCAAGTGATCGATAGGGTTATGCGCCAGCGCAAAATGTCGCGGGAGCTGGCAACGGGGATTTACGAGATGGATGTCGGGCCGAACGGTTTGGCCAGGGACGCGGCGATCGACGTTCAGCGCTTTAGCAACGTGCTCAAGTTTCGCGCCGAAGTAGAAGGCAGTTGGGGCGGCAAGGCGCCGGCGCCGGACCGCTACTACGATGCATCCTATTATGACAAAGCTTTGGCGATAGTGAATGCTAACGCGGCGAAGTGATTCTGATGATTTGATCGTCTGTGCTGAAAACGGCAGGTTGCTGAAAGATTCTTTCGGAGTCCTTCGACAGGTCTCAGGACGAACGGAGAGGGCCTTAACATGCTTGAAGTCATTCCGTTTATGCTGATCCCCCGACGAGGTCGGGACCAAAGGCGCAATCGAGGGAGCCTGTCGTGAGAGCGAAGTCGAACGATCGAAGCATGTTCCACATTCTTATTTCAGCTGCCTGTAATGATCGGCGATGAGGAGAGCGATGATGAAAACGTGCCATAGAAAAGTTCTGAGTGTAACGACGCTCGTCGTTGCTTCGTGGATTTTTTGTCGTACAGACGGATCGGCTCAGACTCCGTTTTATCAAGGCAAGACGATAACGGTGGTTTCAGGCGTCGCCGCGGGTGGATCGGGCGATATTCGGATCAGAGCGTTGCTGCCGTTTTTGCGCAAGTACATTGCCGGTAATCCGACGCTCATCGTCGAGAACATGCCCGGCGCCGGCGGGCGCAAAGCGGCTAATCATCTCTACGGCAACGTCAAGCCGGACGGGTTGACGATCGGCGTGCTCGCGGCTACAGCCATACCGCTCGAAGTCCTCAAAGAAAGCGGCGTAATGTTTGACAGCTCCAAGTTTATTTACTTGGGTGCTACCGAACACGCGTTTCACATCACTTTTTTGACTCGCAAGGAAAGCGGGCTCAGCAGCTTGGAAAAACTCCGCGCTGCTACCGGGGTGCGTGTCGGTGGTTTGTCGGTGGGTCACACCAATTACGTCGCGGCGCGGCTGTTCGCTTATCTGTTGGGTCTAAAGGATTCTAAATGGGTTACCGGCTTTAGCGGCACCGGCGATCTCGACGTTGCATTAATGCGCGGCGAAGTGGACGCGACGGCAAATGGCGCGACCGCGATCCTGAGGCGAAACCCGGAGTGGGTCGAAAAGGGCGCCATGGATTTTCATACGATCATCGATATTCCCAAGGGAGCTAAACACCCACGTCTTGGCCACCTACCTGAGATCGAGAGCTTTGCCAGATCGGCGCGAGAGGTCAAGCTGGTTACCACGTGGCGGACTTTTAGGCTGGTCGGCTCACCCTACGTCGCGCTGCCGGGGACAGCGAAGGAACGCGTGGAGATTCTCGAGGAGGCGATGCGCAAGGCGCTCAAAGACAGCGAGTTTCACCGTGAATATAAAAAAATCGTCGGCGATGAAGTGGAACCGGTAACGGCTGAACAACTGACGAAAGAGATTCGCGGAATTCCGCGGGAACCCGATGTTATCGATCTGCTTAAGGCGATTGCCGGAGGCGGACCGCTGCCGGCGCGGTGATCCGTGTCGTTCTAGTCAGGAGTACACATGGCACAAATGCTGCGAAAACATTATTTTGTATTGACGATCTCAGTATTGGCATTGGCAACGCAAGGCTTTGCACAAGACAAGCCTTTGAAGAAAATCTACTGGGGCGTGTCGACGTTGTCGCCGACTTTGTGGATTCCCTGGATTTCGAAAGAGGCGAAGATTTTCGAGAAGAACGGCCTCGACGTCGAGCCTGTATTGCTGCGCGGTTCGGGGCAAACGTCGCAGGCGATGTTGTCCGGCAGTCTGTTTGCCGCGTCAGTGGCGCTGCCCCAAGTGATGCTCGCAGTGCTCAACGGCGCTGATCTGGCGAACGTCGCCCATGGCATCGGCGTGCAGGGCAGCCGGTTGATGGTGAAACCGGAGATTCGCAGAGTCGACGATCTCAAAGGCAAAAAGATAGGGATTTCGAGCCTGGGTTCGGCTGGCGATTTGTTATTCGGCTATGTGTTGCGAAAGTACGGCATCGACACCGCCCGTGATGTCTATTGGCTCGCGGTTGGCAACACCGCCGAGCGCTTGCAGGCGCTTTACTCGGGTTCGGTGGATGCCGCCGATCTTTCTTATCCTGCCGACGTGCAGGCCGAGCGCAAAGGCTTTCGCCCTTTGCTCGATGCGAAAAAAGAGATCGTCTATCCGACCGCGTCGGTGGTAACGCGGCGCAAGACGATCAAGGACGAGCGTGACACGGTGATGCGCTTCGTGCGTTCGTTTGTCGAAGGCATCGCCTTTCTGAAAAACCACAAAGAGGCGAGCAAACAGGTTCTAGCGAAATACTTGCGCACCAACGATCCGGAATATTTGGAAGGCGCGTATGTGATTCAGCGGCAAGATTTCATTTCAGTGCCCTATCCGATCACCAAAGATTTGGAGGCGATTTACGAAATCGTCGCGCACCGCAGAGCGGATATTCGCGGCCACAAGGCCGAAGAGTTTGTCGATACGAGCTTCGTCGCCGAGTTGGAGAAGAGCGGGTTTATCAAGAAATTATATGAAGGCGGCAGGTAATAGGAATTGTGATTCGGAGAATGAGCCGCAAAGTCCGCCAAAAAGCGTTGGACGGATAGGCCTCAGGCTGAAACCCAAAGGGCGCAAATAAAAATCTAAAACTTCCTGTCCTTCGTGCCTTCGTCGTGAAAAATCTAGTTCAGTCACACCACTCCAAAGGCTATTGCGGCGCGACTCACGCGCCTCTGCGGCTGATTTCCTTTAGCAGCTTTTCCCAGCGTTCGAGATCCTTTTCGTATTTCTCGGTGGCGATGCCGTGGTCGGGGCGCCAGCGTTTGAAGCCGAGATTTTTTGACGCGCTGCCGTATTCAAACTTTTCCAGCACCGCTTGGCCTTCCGGTCCCAAGAGATAATCCGCCAGCAGCAATGCTCCGTGCGGATGCGGCGGCTGGACGGTGATGGCGGCGCCGCCGACGTTGGTCGGGACGATGTCCATCGGCAGCCACTCCACCGGCGCGCCCTTGGCGATGGCATTCAATGTGTGGTTACGAAAGATTCCGGGCGACGCAAGCACTTCACCCGAGGCGATCAATTCTAAGAGCGCCGGCGGGATGATTGTGTGCAGGGCGATCTCTTGGACTTTGAGTTTTTTAACGAACTCTTGCCCTTTGGTGCGAATCATCGCGCCGATGACTTTAAATGCCGGATCGCTCACCGACACGCCCATGCGGCCTTTGAGATCGGGATGGAGCAGCCCTTCATAGTTTTTCGGCACGGCGTTTTTTGCGAGCAACTTCTTGTTGTACGCAAAGCCGATATAGGACTCGCGCGCGATGCCCCAGAAATACAAACCGCGCTCGCCTTTCTCTTTGGCGTCTTCTGGGAATGAAGCGAAGTGCGGCGAGTGATAGGGGCGGAGCAGAAAAGCGTCGCGCATAAACATCAAATTGCCTTCGGTGGTTTCCACCGTGTCGGCGATGTGGCGCTTGGCCTTCGATTCCTCCATAAGTCGAACGGTCATCTCTGAGCCGGAGACGCGATAAGCTTCGAGTTTGACGCCGGGATATTTTCCCTCGAAGGCTTTCGCCATGCCTTTGTAACTCTCGCCGGCGAGCGAAGTGTACCAGGTGACTTTGCCTTCGGCTTTCGCTCCGGCATAGAGCACCTGCTCGCGGTCTTTGCCGTTGTAGGTGACCAGCTCGGAGATGGTCATTGGCTTGCGCGCTTGGGCGAAGATGTCTGCGGGGAACAGGACGGATCGGACTAATAGGACGGATAGGGCCAAGACTAAAAAGTGCATCGCGGACGCTTCCTCTCTGGCTTTTACCTTCGGGTGATTTCCTTGGCGAGCTTTTCCCACTTCTCGCTGTCTTTTTCAAACTGTTCAAGGGAGCGGCCGAAGCCGGGATGCCAGCGTTTGAACGGCAGGTTGTTGGACGGATGACCGTACTGAAATTTCTCCAGGACTTTGCGCGCTTCAGTGCCGAGCAGAAAGTCGACGAAGAGCGTGGCCGCGTGCGGATGGGGTGGCTGCGCCGACAGCGCGACGCATCCTGAGTTCGTCGGCACCAGCTCCATCGGCACCCAACTTGCGGGCGAGCCGCGCTCCGCCGAGACCATCGCGTGATTACGATAAATGTGGAACGACGCGCCGACCTCTCCCGATGCCATGAGATCGACGAGCGCGGCGCTGCTGACGGTGTAGACGCGGATGTTTTGCGCTGTGAGTTTTCTAACGAAGCCCTCGCCTTTGATCTTGATCATCGCGCCGATCATGCGCGCCGAGCTTTCGTTGAGCGTGATGGCCATTTTGTCTTTGAGCTGCGGCTGGAGCAGGCCGTCGAAACCTTTGGGCACGGCATTCGCTGGCACTTGATCCTTGCTGAAACCGAAGCCCATGTACGACTCGCGAAAAATCGTCCAAAAAGTTAGCCCCGCGTCGGCCTTCTCCTTCGCTTCACTTGGGTATGCGGCGAGCATCGGTGAATTGTATGGCCGGGTGAGGCCGTACGCCTTGGACACGATCATGAAATCGTAAGTCGTTTCCAGCGCATCCATGGTCGGCCGCCGCGCTTTGGTTTCCTCCGACATGCGCACTACCAGATCGCTGCCGCCGGCGCGAAAGGCTTCGACGCGCACGCCCGGATATTTCGCCTCGAAGGCGCGCGACAGCGCTTTGTACGAGTCGCCGGCGAGTGAAGTATACCAATTCACCACGCCTTCGCTCTTGGCGCCGGCGTAGAGCAGCTGCTCGCGATCGGCGCTCATGTAGGTGGAGATTTCCGAGACCGTGGCGGGTTTGCGCGGCTGGGCGAAGATGTGATTCGGGAATAGAGGCGATATGGCCAATAAAATGACGGATACAACGTGAATCAAGATGGTAGTCTCCCTTCGCGTTTGTCAGTCTGTGCGACTAGCGCCGCGCATCTCTTCCGGCCGGATACCATGGTGAATCGAATCGAGTCAATATTGCCGTATAGCAGAGGCTCTCTGCCGATAGGTTCGAGAGCCTCGTGCCTTTTGGCCGTTATGACGGCCCGTCACTTTGACCCGGCTCTAAAAATTGCCGAAGGAAAGTCAAAAGTTCCGCCGGAACCTGGGCCGCGCCTGGGAAAGTATTTTCGTCTTGTTCGCCGATTTCGAAGCGCGGCTGAAAGCGCATGGTCTTCTGCACGTCAGCGATGAAGTCGGCGTCCTTGGACAATGCCGGCACGGCTTGACGCAGCGCGGTGAAGGTCAATGAATCATCTTGGCGATTATCTATTCGCTTCGTCGATATACTTGCGCAAGAAAGTCACGATTTCAGGCGGCGTGTTGGACGCTTGGGCGAACAGGCGCTCGCCTGCTTCGCCGACTTCGAAGCGCGGCTGGAAGCGCATGGCCGCCATCGCGTCCTGAAGGAAATCTTGATCCTTCGCCAGGCCATCGAACGCTTTGCGCAGGATCGCGATCGATTCCGCCGGCACTTTGGGCGGCAGTAGCACCATGCGCGTCATGTTGGTGCTCGACATATTGGCGGCTTTGAGCGCTTCGTATTTGATTCCCGACGGTGGCTTGCCGAACAGCTCTCGGTAATAATAGGTGAACGGCAAAAGCTCCGGTACGTCGCGGCTGACGAGTATTTCACCGCTGGGAGTGACGAGATCGGTGTAATAGAGCGGGATCACCATGCCGGTCTTGACCATCTGAGCTGCTCACGCCGAGACCGGCGGCGCGAAACTTTTGCGCCTTGATAAAATCGCTGGGCTTTTTCATGCCCGGCGCTACGTCGGCGCGAATGTAAGAGACGGTAACGCCGTTCACTCCGGTGATGAAACCGAATTTGCTCAGATCGACGCGCAACCCTGGATCTTTGAGCTGCTGGTGGAATAGGCTGCCGGTGAAATAAGCCGCGGTGAGTCCGTCCGGCTTAGCCACTTCGCCGATAAAGTTCGCCGCCGTGATCCCGCCGCCGCCGCCCATGTTTTGGATCGTGATCGTCGGATTGCCCGGAATATGGCGGGATAAATGCTTGGCGAAAATCCGGCTTTCGATGTCGGTGGGCCCGCCGGCGCCGAAGTTAATGACGATGTTAAGCGTCTTGCCTTGATAGAAGGGAGCTTTCTCGGCGGCAAACGCCACGACATAACTCCCGACGAAAACCGAGCATCCCCAAAGTGCCACTACCAGCCGCCAATCCTGACGCTTCATTTGTGTCTCCTTTCGCTACAGCCCGAAGATTTTGCGAAACTCGCGCGCGTGATCGTCGAGTCCTGAGTACACCTCTTTGGGGACCGCTTTCAACCTAAGTTTGCTTTGATCCATCTTTGCCGCCACCGGTTTCACGTCGCTGCGCGCCGGGATGCGGCGCATCTCGCGGATCATTTCTTGGCCTTTTCTCGAGGTCGCAAAGTTGATCAGCAACTTGGCGGTATTGGGATTTGTCGCCTTGGCGCTGAGCGCGATACCGCTGATGGTGACGACGATGGGATCGAAGGTTTCGATCCAGTCCACTGGCGCGCCTTCGCGTTTCATTCTCTCGATGCGGAAATTATAGGCCCACGCCAACGGCACTTCGCCGGCGCCGACCAGTTGCGCGGTGAGGCCGTGGCCGCGGCGCCATAGCGGATCTTGTTTGGCGAGGCGTTGCATGTACTGGACAGTCTTTTCTCGGCCCCAGACGGTGATGAGCGTGCCGAACCAGTCGTAGTCGGTGGAGTCCATCAGCATCTGCCCTTTCCACTTTGGCTGGAGCAGATCGGCGTAATCTTTGGGCGCGTCTTTGGCGGCCAACATCTTGGTGTTGTAGGCGAGCACCAGATTGTTAACGAAGACGCCGGTCCAATAGCCTTGGGGATCTTTGAATTGATCCATGAACTGATCGCGCTCCGGCGCGAAGTAGGGCGTGATGATCTTGCGCTCGATCATGGTCGCGATGGAACTGGTCGACAGCGCGTCGAACGCCCAGTGCCCGGCGCGGGTCTCGCTCAAAATCCGGTTCATCAACTGTTCTTCGCCTGCGCGCACCAGTTCGGTTTTGATGAACGGATATTCTTTTTCAAAAGCATCGAGCACCGGCTTCGAGGTGTCGATCGCCATCGA
>JAERMN010000565.1 GCA_016844625.1 Deltaproteobacteria bacterium | reverse complement strand
GGCATCATCGGCTCGCCAGTCAAGAAAGCCGGCACCACTAGAATGTATCTGTCGGGTGAAAAGGCCGAGGACGTCGCGCAACTATTTTCCAAAAGTATGCTAGACGCGCGCAGCATCGGCGCCGTTGCCGGCCAAGCATCGGCTTTGAAAGTCGTCTATGCCGCCTGGACCAAAGGCACGGACGCTTTAATCCTCGCCATTCGCGCGCTCGCCGCACATGAAGGCGTGGACAAAGCATTGCTGGAAGAATGGAAAATCTCCCAACCGGCGCTGGAAAATAAATGCCTACGCGCCGCCGCCGTCGCGGCGCCGAAAATGTGGCGTTACGTCGGCGAGATGAGAGAGATCGCAGACGCCTTCCACAGCGCTGGATTACCGAGCGGATTCCATCGCGCCGCGGCGGAAGTCTCCGAGCGGCTCGCCTGCTTTAAAGATCAAACTGATCCGGGACCGACGGTAGCAGACGTTCTTCAACGGCTGAGTTCAGCAAGTAAGTAAGATAAGCCTAACAAACTGCCATTCTGAGGCACCGCCGAAGAATCTACTTTTTGCCACGGCATCGGAGCAGCAGATCCTTCGCCACCGCTCAGGATGACTCCCGCAGAACGCTTTTCACCTGAGAACGTCGACATCGAAGCGCTTCGCTTGATACTCAGCGAGCATGCGCGGTGCGCCAACGCTTCCGAATTGGCGCGGTGATAATCAACTTGGACGTAAGGATACTTTTTCTCGAAGGCCTCTTTGAGCGGCTTCAGCGCCCGGTTGACGATCAGCGTCGTGCACCAAAGCAGCTGGGTCTCTTTTGGGGCCCCTGCCTCAAGCGCGCGCTGCGGTCCGCAGTTTTGACCAGAGCAACTTCTTCGACCGATAGCCCTAAGCTTGAACTGACTGCCGCGGCGAATCCTAAGATGAGCACCGTGAGCGCGATGAAAAACTAATCTCGGACTCGTCCAATCGTCACCGTTTTCACACCTTCCTCCCTAAACTGTTTTGATTGACCAGGCATGATCGAAACATAACGCCAGCACTGCCGGAAAGATAGAAAAAAGCCATCGACGTTTGCTGTTGTATGCGCCAAAAGGGGGGATTTGACAATGGATAGTCATCCTTATAAGAGTCGCTGCCACAGGGGATTAAACAACAGGAAAGAATCTCCAGCGGAAGATTCGCGTATATTTGTCATGGAAAAATTAGGCTACATCCTTACCGAAGCACCGATCTTTTTTTTCGTTATGTGGTTCGGCATCCGGCTCGTCCATATTCGCCGTTACCGCAACAAACAGCCGATCTATACCGAGCGCGACTGGCGGTTGTTGTGTCAAAGCGCAACGCTGAGCGTGCGGTCGCCAATCATGCGCCTTAAATTGGCGCGCTCCATTCTCGCTGCCACCGCAGCGATCTACGTTGAATTTTTAGTTCTCTCTCCTTTTGGCGCCGGTATTCTGAGTGCGGCTGTGCTCCTAACCGCCGCGTCGATCGTGCAACGAATCCTGCTTACTGACGGGTAGCCCTCTCCATCGGCCAAAACGTTGTCGCTTATCCTGCGCCGATCTCGGTCCATTTCATTCTTTCACCTGCACTGTCACTTCATTTTCGACCGGCGCGTCTTGGCTGAGCGACGCTACGCCGATAGCTGCGCGCGTATGCCGACCGTGTTCGCCAAATAGCTGGACCAGCAAATCCGACTCACCGTTCACGACTTTCGGCATGTCCGTGAATCCCGGCGCGACATTGACGTAGCCGAGCACTTTGACGATGCGCTCGACCTTGTCGAGATCGCCGAGCGCGGCCTTCATGATCGCCAGATGATTGAGCGCGCAATTGCGCGCCGCATCGTAGGCTTGTTCGAGCGTGATTTCAGCGCCGACTTTGCCGCGGTATTTGATCACGCCGTTGATTCGGCCGATGTTGCCGCCGATATAGAGCAAGTTGCCGACCCGCACATAGCCGATATAATTCGCCGCCGGCTCCGGTGGGTTCGGAAGTTCGTAACCCAGCGCTTTGAGTTTGTTTTCGATCTCCATGGTTTGCTCCTCCGTCGAATGTTTACTGAAATGAATCTATGCGACGCACTCGCTTCGGTGCAAGCCTTAAACGACCCCCAGCGCGATCAGTGCTGCCACCAGTGACGGCGGCGTCTTAGTCGCGGTTGGGACCGCTGTCCTGGCATCTTTCGCAGAAACAGAAGCAAGAGCTTTGTAACCCTTGGTCAGAAACGAAATTAAACGAAGCCACTTCGCGGGCGGGGATTTAACCCCGCCGCCAATTAAAATATCGCAAAGGGGATGCTCGCCCCTTTTGGAAACCCCAAAATTTTGTGCCCGCCTCAAGAGGCGGGGTTAACCTAGAATCTAAGCGGTTTTGAGAAATCTGCGATCGTGTCGTGAGCCGACGAATGCCCAACCGTCATCGAGCGACGCTGCGCGCACTTTACCCAGGAATGCGGCATAACCAGCACGGTATTGCGTCTAATACTTTTCGGCCCGGCGTTAAGCCCGCGCCCACCACTGTCCAAGAATCATCATCGACAAAAACCTGTATGCCAAGGCAAAGTTGTGCAGCCTGAGTAGCGTAATCCGTTGACCTGAAATTCCACTGAAGCGGTTCTCAGTCACTGGGAATACCGCAATTTGTCAGGCCCACGGGTTATTGATCTCAAAGAATACAACGGTTTAACCGATTGCACGACTTTTGCGCTAGAGCTTTCCCATGAACTCGATTAATTCAGCCGCGCACAATGCCGAAGCACTGGTCGACCTCTTGGAAAACATTCTGGTCTCCTATCAAGACAGCGATTCCCGTCCGGAGCAGTCCCTCTTGCTATATCGAAAGTGGCGCCAGCTTGGCGCCACTTATCGAGTTCGACTAACCAGGGGTCTGGTGGTCATCGAA
>JAERMN010000564.1 GCA_016844625.1 Deltaproteobacteria bacterium | reverse complement strand
TCATCCTGATCGGCGCACTGCTGACCTTGCTGCTGGCGATGACGCTCTTGTACATGCTCGGCATGTATTTTCTCGAAGGACAATCGCGCGGCTTCTGGCAAGCGCTGCAATGGGCCGCCGGCACCGCTTCGACCACCGGCTACGGCGGCGACACCTCGTGGAATCATCCGATCATGGTCATCTACGTGGTCTGCGCTCAGTTTATCGGCGTGATCTTGCTGTTTCTAATTTTCCCGATCTATCTGATTCCATTTCTCGAAGAACGATTTGAAACGCGCCTGCCCAAAGAAGCGTCCAACGCGAAAAATCATGTAGTTATTTTCGATTATGGCCCGGCCGTCGCCACGCTGTTGACCGAACTCGAACAAGCCAATATCGCCACCGTGGTCATCGATGAAGACGAAGCCGAAGCGCGCCATCTCTTGGAACAAGGGCACCACGTGATTTACGGCAACTTGGACGAAGGCGTGTTAAAGAAAAGCAACTTGAACGAAGCACGCGCGCTGATCGTCAACAGTAGCGACGACCGCAACGCCGCCACCATCATCGCCGCGCGCCAGCTCGGCTACACGGGGGAAATCCTCGCGCTCGTGGAAGACCCGTTTCATCGCCAACCGATCATTCTCGCCGGCGCCAGCGGCGCCTACACGCCGCGCCATGTGCTCGGCGCCGCGCTCGCCGCGCGCGCCAGTCAAAAAGTCAGCCCGACGGTGGCCGGCATTCAACATCTCGGCAACAAACTGCAAGTCGCCGAAGCGCGCATCACCCGCGACAGCGTGCTCAGCGGCAAGACACTCGCCGAGGCCGATCTCGGCCAACACGGCGGCGTGACCGTCATCGGTCAATGGGTCGGCGGCAAGTTAATCTCACCGCCGACGCCGGACATGCGACTCGAACCGGGCGGCATTTTGGTTTTGGTCGGCAATGACGCGAGCATCCAAAATTTCATGAATCTCTGTGCGGGAACGAAGCAACTCCGCCGTGACGGACCGTTCTTGATCGCCGGCGGCGGCGAAGTGGGAAGAAAAGTCGCGGAACTGCTGACCGACGCGGGTGAGGAGACGTTCATCATCGATAGCAGGCCGGGACCGGGCGTGAATCTGGTCGGCAATGTTTTGGACACGCAGATCTTGAAACAAGCCGGACTGGACAACGTGCAAGCGGTGATCCTCGCCCTCAGCGAAGATTCTTCCACTCTTTTTTCAACCGTTATCGTCAAAGACTTGGCGCCCGACGTGCCGGTGATCGCGCGCGTCAACCGCGCCGAAAATGTCGAAAGAATCTACGCCGCCGGCGCCGACTTCGCGCTATCGATCAGCCAAGTGTCGGGTCAGTTGCTCGCCTGGCGTTTGCTCGGCAAAGAATCGATCGCCGTCGATCCGGAGTTGCGCGTCATCAAAGTTTCAACCCGCGGCCTGGAAAAGTTCCATCCCAAGCAAACCGAACTGCGCGACAAAACCGGATGCACCATAGTCGCCGTCGAGCGCGGCGACGACTTGCTGGTCGACTTCGCCGCCGATTTTAAGTTTGTTAAGAATGACGCCGTCTATATCTGCGGCAGCGCCGAAGCGGGGCAGAAGTTCTACCAATTGTTTCCGCAGGAATAACTTCGGGAAAATCCGAAATCCGAATATCGAAATCCCAAACAAACCGGGGCCAAATAAGTCAAAACCCGGAAAATTCAAAACCTCGAATCGGATTTGGGCTCGTTTTGAATTTGTAGCGTTTGGATCATTTGAATTTGTTTCGGTCCGCGGGGCCGCTTTCGTGCTTCGTGCTTCGGATTTTCCTACCTTGGTGCCTTTGCGAGAGATTATCTTTGTCCGGTATCCCCAATCCAAAATCCAAAATCGAAAATCCAAAATCACCGGCTGGGTAGGGTAAAGGTAAAGGTCGATCCTTTCCCCACTTCACTCTCCACCCAGATCTTTCCGCCATGCAGCTCGACGAACTTCTTGGCTAGCGTCAACCCAAGCCCGGTCCCTTCGCTTTTGTGCGCGTAGTCGCCTCCCACCTGGCGGAACTCGTCGAATATCTTTGGCTGGTCCTCTGCCGCGATGCCGATGCCGGTGTCGGTTACGGAAATCTCCACAGATCCATCGGCCTGTCTCGCTTCAATCCCGATCCGTCCTCCCTCGGGGGTGAACTTGACCGCGTTGGAAAGCAGATTGAGAAGTATCTGTTTGATCTTGCGCTCATCACCGGTGATATCGCCAAGACGCTCGTCGACTTTTACATCGAGCGTAATGCCATGGCGTGTGGCGCGCTCGCGCACGAAGGTGCGCGCATTGTCGATGGCCAAGGGCAGATCGAACGTAGCCAGCTCCAGCTCCATGCGCCCGGCCTCGACCTTGGAGAGATCGAGAATTTCATTGATCAGCGAGAGCAGATGGCGGCCGGAGGTGAGAATGTCGTCGGTGTACTCGGCTTGTTTTTCGTTTAGCTCGCCGAAATATCTTTCCTGTAGGACTTCGGAGAAGCCGATGATGGCATTTAACGGCGTGCGCAGCTCATGGGACATGTTGGCGAGGAACTCCGACTTGTGCCGGTTGGCGGCTTCGATCTGCCGGCTCTTATCCTCGATCTCACGGAACAGCCGGGCGTTTTGGATCGCTAACACCGACTGGGTGGCGAAGGTTTTTAAAAGCTCGATGACTTCGGGACGAAACTCGCCGGTGGATTTTCGCCGTACCACCAAACCGCCGATGATGCGGTCTTCACGCAGCAAGGGAACGGCCAGGGTGGCACGGAAACCGTAGCGCTCCAGTATCTGGCGCAGGCGCGGCGCATAAGCGCGCTCTTCTAGTATATTGGGAACCTGCACCGGTTCACGGCTCGCCGCCGCCCGGCCGACCACGCCGTCGCCCAACCGTGGCGGATTGGCGCGCAGCGCGGTGA
>JAERMN010000563.1 GCA_016844625.1 Deltaproteobacteria bacterium | reverse complement strand
TTGGCAACACGCGCGTTGCCGCTCAACCAGCACAGCTGCCAGTTAAACCCGCGGCCAAGGCCAAGAAGAAGGCATTTAGCTCGGCAACCAGAGCGAAGTTGTCGGCCAAGTTAAAGGCTTACTGGGCGGCAAAAAAAGCCGGCAAGAAATAATCCTGGGCGGTCTCTGGTCCCGCTAAGGTGCCTAGTCCCGCGAGGGATATGGTAGCTAGTTGTGCAGAATTGACCTTGATGTCGGGGTTCCGCTCTCGTTCATAAACCCGACTTGCGCGTTCAAGAAAATTCCATCTTATATTATCCGGCGGCTTCACCTTAGCCGTCGTTTTCGTTTCTGGAGAATGACTCTGAGGCTGAGGTGGAATTCCGCTGCTAACGAATCCTGGAAAATTCGCCTGAGGCATCCGTTTAGTTTAATCTCTGTGGGGTTAATTCCCCGCAGCTTGCTGCGTTAAACTAAGTGCCTTTCCGAATACCGTCATTCCCGCATGCCTTAAGCGGGAATCCAGGCGAATCCGGAACTGGACCCCCGATAAAAACATTCGGGGGTGACGCCCTTGGGATTATTCTCATGGCGTTCTTCTGATACCCCGCTGCTTGCGGCGGGGTTCTTCATTCTCAGGCCGAATTTGGCCTTTTCCCTCGTCGAAGTTTTGCCCTCATCTCTCGTAAATAATCCTTTCCGCAACTACCCCGTGCGTGATAAGTAGGCTCAAGAACGAGGTGGGCAATGAAGAAAACTGGTTGGTCATTAATCTTGATTGCAGCGTTACTGCTTACTGTTGCGGTGGTAGCCGACGCGCAGCAGCCGAAGAAAGTCCCGCTGCTAGGGTATCTATCGAATTCCGACCCAGCTACTGATTCCACCCGTAGCGAGGGAATTCGGCTGGCTCTGCGCGAGCGTGGCCACATAGAAGGACAGAACATCGCCACCGAATACCGATACAAGGTTGATATCATCCTGGCAGCATCAGGGGACGCGCTGATCCGGGCGGCCATGAATGCGACCAAGACGATTCCCATCGTTATGGTGGGCGCTGGGTCCGATCCTGTCGAGGCAGGCCTAATTGAAAGCCTTGCCCGTCCCGGCGGTAACGTCACCGGCCTGACAAACCTTGGCAGAGAATTAGGCGGGAAGCGGTTGGAGCTGCTCAAAGAAGCCGTTCCCAAAGTTGCCCGTGTCGCGGTTCTCTACGAGCCGGCCAGTCCGCCCAGTGTAATCGAGCTGAAAGAGTATCTCCCAGCCGCGGCGCGTGCGCTACGGTTGGCTATTCAGCCTTGGGAGGTACGAGGTGCCGATGGTTTCGAGAAGGTATTCGCCGCGCTAAACAAGCAGCGCCCGGATGGACTCTACGTGATTGGGAGCACGCTAATGTCTGCTAACCAAAATCGAACCATCAGCTTTGCGTTAAAGAGCCGGTTACCGTCGATGTACCAGAGCAGAGAAGCTGTAGATGCCGGTGGGCTCATGTCCTACGGGGCGGACCTTACGGACAGCTACAAACGCGTCGCATATTACGTGGACAGAATTCTTAAGGGAGCCAAGCCCGCAGACTTGCCCGTGGAGCAGCCGATGAAGTTCGAATTGATCATCAATCTGAAAACAGCCAAGCAAATCGGCGTGACGATTCAGCCGATCGTGCTGATGCGGGCGACGAGGGTGATTAAGTAACCACGCGGCGATGCCAGTATTGAACGGAATTCTCCTTCTAACAAATGGAGCTAGGTTTCACTATCGCGTTCACTCAAATGGCGACCTTAGTCAAATGAATTTGACCGTAGCCTTTAAACACCATAGGATACGCGCCAATAGGGCAATATGAGATTCTGCATGATCCAGAATTTTTAAAGATAATTAATTTACGGGAGGATAGATCAATGGCTGTCGATGTGAAGGCTTCTCTGCGACAGGAAATTAACCGGTTCAGGCGAGCGATTGCGGAAAAGACTTCGGAGCTAGCGTCCTTGAATGACGGGCTACGCAGGCACGAAAGAGCTTTAGCACTTCTCGGAAACGGGGCAGCCCGTGCACGGACGCAGCCAGCGAAGACCAGAAGGTCTGCGCTAGTCAGTTGGGACGCCGTGCTTGCGCAGCTTCCTAATTCTTTTACGGTAAAGGACATTACCAAAAGACCGGAATCTAAGGGGAGGCTACCTGTCTATCTGCGCAAAGTCGCGGCGAAGTGGGCAAAGCGGGGTAAGACTAAAAGGGTTAGCCCTGGGAAGTATCAGAAAGTCGAGCAAAAGAAACTGCGCGCTACCTGATCACGGCGGAGAGACGTGGCAGAATTGCGGCACTCGTGCCACGCCAAGAGAAAAGATCGGATCATCCTTTAGCAAAGTAGCCAGATGTTTGATCGGTAGAAGCGAATTGATTTCTTCGTCAAGCCATTTCTTAATCCGCTTTATCGTCTATAGCCAACCATTTTTCGCGCGGGTCTGTTCGTTGACAGTACGAATAGCTTCAAGCTAGATAAACTCTAGCGGTTACATTTTTTGGGAAGGACGACGGGCAGGAGATGGTGATCAAATCCATTGGTATCGTCGGTTGCGGCGCGATTGGGAAGGCGCTGGTCAAGGCGGTTGCGGACGGTAAGCTCGCGGTGCGCGTGGCGGGCGTGACTAGCCGGTCGGAGAAAAGTGCGCGGGAGTTTTTGGCGGCATTCAAAAATCCGCCGCCGTATCTGTCATTGGATGAATTAGTGCAGGCGTCGGATCTTATCGTTGAGGCAGCGGGCGGACACGTCGTTGCCGAACTAGCGACGAAAGTTTTCGCCGCGGGCAAAGATTTGATGGTTATCAGCGTCGGCGCGCTGCTCGAATATCCGGAGGTCATGGCGGAGTCGCGGCGCACCGGTTGTCATTTGTACGTGCCGTCGGGGGCGATCGCGGGATTAGATGGCATCAAGTCTGCCTGCGTCGGCGAGATCTCGCATGTGACGCACACGACGCGCAAGCCGCCACTCGGCCTCGAAGGCGCTCCGTATTTAGTCGAACGCGGCATCTCGCTGGTCGGCTTGCAGCAAGAGAAAGAAGTTTTCTCCGGCTCGGCGCGCGAGGCGTGCCGTGGCTTTCCAGCGAACGTGAATGTCACGGGCGCGGTGAGTTTGGCCGGCATCGGCCCGGACCAGACTCGGGTCAGAATTCTCGCCGTGCCGGGGTTAACGCGAAACTGCCACGACATCGATATCGAAGGCGAGTTCGGCAAACTGCACGTGCATATCGAGAACGTGCCGAGTGAAAATCCCAAGACGGGAAAGTTGACGGCGCTGTCGATTATTCGCGCCGTGCAGGATGTCGTCGATCCGGTGCGGATAGGTAATTAGATGAGAGAGTCTAGTCCGAACTTGGCGGCCTTTGCGCCTTTGCGCGAGATTGTATCCGAATTTTGTCGCGCCAAGACGCCAGGAACGCCAAGGTTAAGAATTCAATAACATGAATAATAGCGATCTCATTGTTCGTACACTGGAACAAGCTGGCGTGCGTTGGGTGTTTGGGATTCCGAGCGGGCCGGTGTTGCCGCTGATCGAAGCTTTGCGTAGCAGTCCGGTTGAGTTCGTGCTCACTGCTAGCGAAACATCGGCGGCGTTCATGGCTTCCGTCGTCGGCTATCTGACGGGAATTCCCGGCGTGTGCGCTTCGACGGTTGGTCCCGGCGCGACCAATCTGACGACCGGCGTCGGGTGCGCGTGGTTGGACCGCGCGCCGGCGCTGGCGATTACTTGCAACGTCGCCACGCCGTGGCTCGATCGGCGCATCCAAATGCGCATCGATCATCACAAGCTGTTCGAGCCGCTGACCAAGGCGACCTTGGCTTGCCGCCATGCCAACGTCGGCGAGATGTT
>JAERMN010000114.1 GCA_016844625.1 Deltaproteobacteria bacterium | reverse complement strand
GCGCAGCGAACAATTTCGCAACCGGCCGCTTCCAACGACCAGATCTGCTGCACCGTCGCGCGCACGTCGCGGGTGTCGGTCTTGGTCATGGACTGCACCGTGATCGGCGCATCGCCGCCCACCGTGAGCATGCCGATCTGTAACGGTCGGGTCTTGCGGCGTTGAATCATGGTTCAACTATAGAGAAGCAAGCAGATGGGGTCAATCAGCAACAAAAACCATCCCCGCCAGTTCATTTTATGTTACCCCGCCTCTTGAGGCGGGCACAGTATTATGGGGTGTCCAAAGGGGGCGAGCATCCCCTTTGGACACCCCATTTAATGGTTCCACGCTGAAATCAGCGTGGTCAACAACCAATCAGTCCTCTTTCTCCTCCGGCGCCCGCGTCGGATTCGGCCTGCCGTCGCCGCGTTGCGCAGCTTCCGACGCGATCGATAGGACTTCGTCTTTTTTCTTGCGATCTCCTTCGGGGATGATCAGCAGCCTGCGATAGGAGCCTTGGCCGAGGCTTTTCGTCGTCACCCAGGGGTCATCTTGCAGCGCCGCGTGAACGATCCGGCGGTCGGCCGCGCTAAGCGCGTCCACCGTGACGGTTTTTCTCTGCCGTTTGGCTTTTTCGCCAAGACGCAGCGCCATGTCTTCGAGAGATCTGCGCCGGCGCTCGCGGTAGCTTTCAATGTCGATGATGATATGCGGCCCTTCGCTGCCCTGCCGTTCACCGACGATCCGGCCGATCAGATATTGCAACGCCTCCAGCGTCTGTCCCTTGCGGCCGATCAATAGACCGCTGTCCTCCGCTTTGATGTCGAGAATAATTTCCGCGCCATTGGCTGCCGCCTTCTGTTCCACCGTCGCCGCCACGCCCATGAGCTGTAAGATCTCTCCCAGCGTGATCTTGGCCTTGTCGACCATGGCTGAAATGTCGACGGCGAGAGCCGCTTGCTCAGCGATGGGAGCGGGCTGTGCTGACAGCGCCAGAGCTGCCGGCTTTGCCGGCCTGTCAATTTCAATGGCCGTTTTTCTGAGCGCGGCGCGCACCTTGGCTTTCTGGGCGCCGAAGCCGAGGATGCCCTTACGCCCTTCGCTGATAATATCGACGGTAACTTTGTCGCGCGCGACGCCGAGCAATTTGAGCGCGCTGTCGATGGCCGCATCTATGGTATCGCCTTCGGTTTCCACGAAATCCATAAATCAAACCTTTCTCAAAGATGCCTATCCGTGCTTGCGGTTGATCCAGTACTGCTGGGCGATGCTGAGCACGTTGTTAACCAGCCAGTAAACCGTCAAACCGGCGGGAAACGACACGAACATGAAAGTAAACATCACCGGCATCAGCATCATCATTTTGCGCTGATTAGGATCGCCGGCTGACGGCGTCATCCACTGCTGCAAGAACATGCTGGCGCCCATCAGGATCGTCAGAACCGGAATGCCGAGATGCCAATCGCCCAAGGTGAATGGCAGCGCTTGCCAGTCGGGCTGCGACAAATCATTGATCCACATGAACGGCGCGTGGCGCAATTCGATGGGCGTGCTGAGCGCATTGTAGAGGCCGATGAATACCGGAAATTGCAAGACCATGGGCAGACAACCGCCGAGCGGATTGACGCCGTTGCGCTTATAGAGCTCCATGATTTCGCGATTGAGCTTTTCCTTATCGGCGCCGAATTTCTCTTTGAGCTTCTCCATCTGCGGCGCCAACTTCGCCATCGATTTCATCGACACCATGCTCTTGTGCGTCAAGGGCGCCATCAGCAGCTTAATCAGCACCGTGAGAATAATGATGTCGAGGCCGTAGCTTGACGTCAGGCGATGGAAAAAATGCAGCACGTATAACAACGGCTTGGAGACGAAGCCGAAATAGCCGAAATCGATGGCGCGCTCGATGCCTTTGCCGACCGATTCCAATAGGTCGATCTCTTTCGGGCCGACAAACAGCGTATAGCGACCGTTACCCGCCGGCCCGTTGATCGCTGCCGTCAACGCTGCGCCGGTTTGGCGCACGGAAGTTTTGTGTTGCGCGCCATTGTCGGGTAACAGGGCGATAAAAAAGTATGTGTGACCGAAACCCGCCCAAGACACATCGCCGCTGAACTCATGGCCCTTGACCGCATCGGCGGGCACCTCGCGTTTGATCTTATTGTCGACCAGCGCGATGTATCCCTCGAATGGCGCGTCGTGATTCGCCACGGCATGATCGCTCTTGTCCGTGAGCAATACTTCCGCTGTCTGGGCGCTGCCATCCGCGGCTTTTGCGGCAACCTCGAGTCCAATGGAATAGTTTGCCCCGGCAAAAGTTAACGACTTGGTAATCACCGTGCCGTTCGGAGTTTGGCCTTGGAAAACCAATGTTCCTTTGGCGGCGCCGGTCAATTTCAAATCGCCGCCCTGCGCGGCATAGGCAACGGCGCCGTCTTCGAAGGGCGTGACCCCCGGCAAGCGCACGCCTAAGGGTAATGGGACGCCTGCGGCGGTGGTGACCATCTCGAAGGGCGGACTTTTTGCGACCGCCGAAGTGCGAAATTTTTTGAACTTGAAACTCTTCAGTCGCGCGCCGTGGGTGGAAAAGACGGCGCGGTAATTTTCGGTCTCGACCGTTATCTCTTTGGCCGGCTGGCCATGGGGAATCTCGATCGGCGGGGTCGGTGCTGACGCGGGTGCTGGCGTCGGCGTCGCGCTAGGAGGCGCGGCGGGCGACGTGGCTTTCTCGCCGTCGCTCTTAACCTCGACGGGTGCGGGCGCTGTCGCCGGCGTGGGGTAATAGTAGCTGACCATCTGTTGGTAAACCACCAGGACAAGGATCGATAGAGCTATACCAATGAGTGCGCGTTTATCCATGGATTGAAATTAATTCACCGGATCGTAGCCGCCCGGATGGCCGGGATGGCAGCGGGCGATTCGGAATAAGCCAAAAATTACCCCTTTGAAGATTCCGTGTCTCTGAATGGCTTCTTCAGTGTATGCCGAACAAGTGGGATAGAACCGACAAGCAGCGGGCAGAAACGGTGACAGCACTTTGCGATAACCCAACAGCAGCAAACTGAGCACCGAGCGAACCATTTGTATCATGACTTGCGCCAATCGCGCTGCTTCGCTAGGGCTTGGTCAAGCTCGCTCGCGATCAGCGCGTTTGCCAAAGCCGCCGCGCTGTTGCGCGCGATGACCAGGATATCGGCAGCCCTCGGCCAATCTCCACGGTGACGGCGGAAGAACTCTCGAACCTGCCGTTTGATCCGATTACGAACTACCGAGTTGCCGACCTTACCGCTCACCGTGACTCCGAGACGGCTGTCAGCCCCGTCGTTGGCTTGGCTGATCACGACGAAGTTGGCCGATTGAAACTTGCTGCCGGTGCGCGACAGTTTTAAAAACTCTGGTCGTTTGCGCAGGCGGGCGGTCTTCGGAAACCGTTCGCTAGCTGTGCGCGGCATCTGCGACTATTAGGTGTGAGCCCGTTTGGGCGGCACGGACACCGTGAGCTTTTTCCGGCCCTTGGCCCGGCGCCGCCTGATCACATTGCGCCCGCCGGGGGTTTCCATGCGGGCGAGAAAACCATGGGTGCGTTTTCTTTTTACATTGCTCGGTTGATAGGTTCGTTTCATAGAAATAATACTCCCTCAGGCCGCCTACACGGCCAAGTAGTTATTTGAATCATACCGGCGCCATGAAGTCAATTTTGCCGGCGATTTTAGCCAGCTTCGGACTTCAAAGAACGCTGCATCAAGTCACGCACCGCCTCGGCCGGCCGCTTGCCGGCATAGAGCACCCCATACATCTGCTCGACGATCGGCATCTCGACGCCGAGCCGCTCGGCCAGCAAATAAAGCGAGCGCGTATTGCGCACGCCTTCAGCGACCGTCCGGGTGGCGCTGGCAATTTCCGCCAAACTTTTGCCGCCGGCAATTTGCAATCCGACGGTTCGATTGCGGCTTAGGTCGCCAGCGCAGGTGAGAATCAAATCGCCCAATCCCGGCAAGCCGGCAAGCGTCATCGAGTCCGCGCCCATGCGCACGGCCAAGCGAGTCATCTCGGCGAGCCCACGAGTAATCAAAGCGGCACGGGCATTCTGGCCCAAGCCGAGACCGTCGCTGATACCGGCGGCGATGGCAATCACGTTTTTCACCACGCCGCCGATCTGCACGCCGACGATATCCGTCGAGGTGTAGACCCGCAAGCTCGGTGTGTTCAAAACATCCTGAACCAACCGCGCGACGGATTGCCAATAAGCGGCCACCGTCAGCGCGGCGGGCAGCCCGCGCGCCACTTCGATGGCAAAGGTCGGCCCGGAAAGAAAAGCCTGGCGCTCTTGGTTAGCGGCGCCAAAAATGTCGGCGAACAGCTCACCCATGGTTTTAAGCGTGCCTTCTTCCAGGCCCTTGGTGCCACAGAGCATCAGCGTATCCGGCGAAAGCTTGCTCTTAGCTTGCGTAAACACTTCGCGCACCGCGTGCGACGGCACGGCGCAAATGATGAGAAATCTGTCCGCTAGGGCAATTTCTAACGACTGAGTAACCGCAATGCTGGCGGGCAATTGGATGCCGGGAAGATAGGCTCGATTCTCGCGCCGGTCGGTGATGTCGCGATGGCAGGGCGCCCCATGGCACCAAAGCGTAACATCTTCGCCCTTTTCGGCGAGCACCTTGGCCAGCGCCGTGCCCCAACCGCCGGCGCCAATAACTCCGACTTTTCTAGCCATGACGATCTAAAACCGCCGAATCGATACTTACCGAACCCGAATGTTCTTGAATTTTTATTTTTGCCTTTTTAATTGCTATGGTTCGCCGCCGTTGCCACCGTTATCCTCTTCTTCCTTCTCCACCACACGCGCCAGCGAAACCACCCGTTCGCCTTCTTCGAGCTCGATCAAGCGCACGCCCTGGGTGTTGCGGCCGATGATGCGAATGTCCTTGATGCGCAAACGAATAATCTTGCCGTTGGTGGTGACGAGCATCAGCTGGTCGTCCTCGGTCACTTGCTGCACGCCGATCACCCGGCCGGTCTTGTCCGTCGTCTTCATCGTGATGATACCCCTGCCGCCGCGCGACTGGAGCCGGTGCTCGTCCATTTCGGTGCGCTTGCCAAAACCGCCTTCGGCCACCGTGAGTACATTAAAGCCGCGCGTGAGGATCTCCATGCTGACGATATGATCGCCCTCGTCAAGGCGCATGCCGACGACGCCGAAGCTGCCCCGGCCGGTTGCTCGCACCTGTTCTTCTTTGAAACGAATCGACTGCCCTTCCGCCGTCGAAAGAATCAATTCTTGTTGACCGTCGGTGAGACGCACGCCGATCACCTCGTCGCCGTCTTCCAGTCCGATGGCGCGAATGCCGCTTGGCCGCGGGTTGGAGTAGGCCATCAGTTCAGTTTTTTTGACCAAGCCGTTTTTGGTCGCGAAAATAATATAGCGCCCCTCCTGAAACTCCCGGACGGTGAGAAACGCCGAAACCTTTTCACCAGGCTCGAGGTTGAGCAGATTAACGATCGGCCGGCCGCGCGCCGCCCGGCTCGCCTGCGGCAGCTCGTGGACTTTGATCCAGTAGACTTTGCCGATGGTGGTGAAATAAAGAATATAGGAATGCATCGAAGCGATGAACAGATACTCGACGAAATCCTCTTCTCGGGTGGTCGTGCCGATCTTGCCTTTGCCGCCGCGCCGCTGCGCCCGGTAAAGCGATACGGCGTTGCGCTTGATGTAACCCTCATGAGAGATCGTCACCGCCATGTCTTCGTCGACGATCATGTCTTCGATGGAGATATCATCGGAGTGCTCGACTATCTGCGTGCGCCGCTCGTCGCCGTATTTTTCTTTGATTTCCTTAAGCTCGGCGACGACGATTTTGTAAATCTCCCGTTCGTCGGCGAGAATCGCCCTGAGCTTGGCGATCAGCTCCACCGTCTCGCGGTGCTCTTCCATGATCTTGTCGCGCTCCAAGCCGGTCAAACGCTGCAAGCGTAAATCCAAAATCGCCTGGGCTTGAATTTCGCTGAGCGCAAAGTTGGCCATCAAGCCTTCTTTGGCGACGCGGGGTTCGGAGGAATTGCGGATCAATGCAATCACCGCATCGAGATTGTCCAGTGCGATGCGATAGCCTTCTAAGATATGCAGCCGCTCCTCGGCCTTGCGCAGGTCGTAGGCCGTGCGCCGCGTGATTACCTCTTTGCGGTGATCGAGGAAGCATTTGAGCGCTTCTTTGAGGTTGAGCAATTTCGGCCTGCCGTCGACGATGGCGAGCAGGTTGATACCGAAGGACTCTTGCAGCGCGGTGTGTTTGTAGAGCTGGTTGATAATGATTTCGGCCACCGCGTCGCGCTTGAGCTCGACGACGATACGCATCCCTTCGCGATCTGATTCGTCGCGCAAGTCAGAAATACCTTCGATCCTTTTTTCCTGCACGAGCCCGGCGATTTGTTCGATCAGCTTCACCTTGTTCACTTGGTACGGGATCTCGCTGATGATAATCTGTTCTTTGCCGGTGCGTTTCAGCGTTTCCGTGAAGGCCTTGCCGCGCGTTTGGATAATTCCTTTGCCTTCATGGTAGGCCCGGATGATCGGCTCGCGGCCGTGAATGAAGCCCGCGGTCGGAAAATCGGGCCCGGGAATATGACGCATCAATTGTTTGATGGTCATTTCTGGATTGTCGATCAGCGCCACCAAGGCATCGATCACCTCGTTTAAATTATGCGGCGGAATGTTGGTCGCCATGCCGACGGCAATACCGGCGGAACCGTTAATCAGCAAATTGGGAATGCGCGACGGCAGCACCGCCGGCTCTTTGAGCGTGTCGTCGTAGTTGGCAACGAAATCGACGGTTTCTTTTTCAATATCGGCGAGCATCTCTTCCGCCAACCGCGTCATGCGGATTTCGGTGTAACGCATCGCCGCGGGGTTATCGCCGTCAATGGAGCCGAAGTTGCCCTGGCCGTCGACCAACGGGTAGCGCAGGTTGAAATCCTGCGCCATGCGCACGATCGTATCGTAGATCGCCGTGTCGCCATGGGGATGATACTTACCCATGATATCGCCGACCAGACGGGCGGATTTTTTGTAAGGCCGGTCTGACGTGTTACTCGCGTCGTACATCACGCTCATGGCGTAGGCCATGAACGACTCGCGCATCTCTTCTTCGATATAGACGGGAACTTTTTGCGACTTAAAGCCTGCTTCCATGAATCACCCGCGGGTTATGAGTTGCTATGGAAAATGCCGCATTCAAACGGCTTGAAAGATTTGAGCGGTCCGAACTTTTGCGCTGCTTAGATATCGAGATTCTTAACCGTCAGCGCATGCTCTTCGATAAACTTGCGGCGCGGTTCGACTTCATCGCCCATCAGCGTGGAGAAAATATCGTTGGCTTCCACCGCGTCTTCGATGCGCACCTGCAAGAGCACCCGGGTTTCAGGATTCATGGTAGTTTCCCAGAGCTGTCCGGGATTCATTTCGCCGAGGCCTTTGTAGCGCTGCACCGCCAGCCCCTTCTTGCCGCTCTCCATGAAGTAGTTGAACACTTCGGTCAGCGAGCGCAGCTGAGCTTTTTGCTCGCCGTTCTCCACGGCGTAGGGCGGCATGCCACTACCGATCAAATCGCTAAATAGTTTTTTAATCTCTTTGAATTCCGGACTAGTGAGAAACTCACGATCGATCACAGTTCGAAAGCCCGTGCCATTGGCGCGCGTGGTGACGATCAGCTTGAAGCAGTTATGCTCGCCGTCCTCCTCCAGCGCGCAGGACAGCGGCGCCTGCTCGGGCGCCACCAGACCGACGTAAGACGCCAATCGGCTTTCAAGCCCTCGGAGCGCCTTTTCATCTCGTAACGTCTCTTCGCCAAGACCGTCTTCGAGCAGCAGGGCTTCGACCACATTGCGGTTTTTCTTTTTGCTGCGCGCGATCATGGTCATCAGCTTTTCCCAACGGGAAATCTTTTTGATGAAATTTTGCAGCGGCTGGCCGGCGATACCATTGCCGTTATGGGTAGAACGCAGTCGCACGTCTTCGGTGCCGAGCTCAATGACATAATTGTCCAGCGATGGCTCGTCTTTGAGATAACGCTCTTGCTTGCCCTTTTTGACTTTGTAGAGCGGCGGCTGAGCGATGTACAAATAACCCCTTTCAACGAGCTCCGGCATCTGACGGTAGAAAAACGTCAGCAGCAAGGTGCGAATATGCGAGCCGTCAACATCGGCGTCGGTCATGATGATGATCGAGTGATAGCGCAGTTTCGCTTGGTCGAAATCTTCTTTCACGCCGGTGCCCAACGCTGTAATCATCAAGCGGATTTCCTGCGACGAAATCATTTTGTCGAAGCGCGCCTTTTCGACGTTGAGAATTTTTCCCTTCAACGGCAGGATCGCCTGGTTGCGCCGGTCGCGGCCCTGTTTCGCCGAACCGCCGGCGGAATCGCCTTCGACGAGATACAATTCGCTCAGAGCCGGATCGCGCTCTTGGCAGTCGGCAAGCTTGCCCGGCAAAGAGCCGGAGTCGAGCGCGCCTTTGCGCCGGGCCAAATCTTTGGCTTTGCGCGTCGCCTCGCGAACTCGTGCCGCCTCGACGCCTTTGTTAACGATCTTTTTCGCGTCGGTTGGATGCTCGCTCAGATAACTGCCAAATTTCTCGTTGACCAGCGCCTCGACGATACCTTTCACTTCGCTATTGCCGAGTTTGGTTTTGGTTTGCCCTTCGAACTGCGGCTCGGGAACTTTGGCGCTGATCACCGCGGTCAATCCTTCGCGCACGTCGTCGCCTTGCAAATTCTCGTCGTCTTTTTTGAGCAGACCGCCGTTGACGGCGTAGCTGTTGATTGAGCGGGTGAGCGCCGAGCGGAAACCGATCAGATGGGTGCCGCCCTCAATGGTGTTGATGTTGTTGCAGAACGAGAAGACATTTTCCGTGTAGCCATCGTTCCATTGCATGGCGATTTCGACTTCGACCCCGTCCTTCTCGCCTTCGAAGTGAACCACCTTCGGATGGATCGCGCTCTTGGCGCGATTCAAATGCTCGACAAACGACAACAGGCCGCCTTTGTAGAAAAATTCGTGCTTTTTCTGCGAGCGCTCATCGTCGATGGTGATCTTGACGCCGCGATTTAAAAACGCCAACTCGCGCAAACGTTGGGAGAGCATATCGAAGCTGAACTCAGCGATCTCAAAAATCTGACTGTCGGGCTTAAACGTGACGCGCGTGCCGCGTTCTTTTGACTTGCCGACTTCCTTGAGCCGATCTTGCGGGTCGCCGCGCCGATAACTTTGCTGGTAAACCTTGCCGTCGCGCTTGATCTCGACTTCCAATGCTTCTGACAGCGCATTGACCACGGAAATACCGACGCCGTGCAGCCCGCCGGAAACTTTGTACGAAGCTTTGTCGAATTTGCCGCCGGCGTGAAGTTTGGTGAGCACGACTTCCGCCGCTGACACTCCTTCGGTGGAATGGATATCGACGGGAATTCCTCGGCCGTTGTCGACGACGGTGACACTGTTATCGATATGAATCGTGACTTCGATGGTGTCGCAGTGCCCGGCCAAAGCTTCGTCGATGGAGTTGTCGACAACTTCATAAACCAGGTGATGCAGGCCGCGCTCGCCGGTATCGCCGATGTACATGCTGGGCCGCTTGCGCACGGCTTCCAGGCCTTCTAAGACTTTGATATTATCCGCGCCGTATTCGATATCCGCTGGAGTTTTTGATTCAGCCATTTGCACCTGGAGCCAAGTTGGAAATTTTACCTGAAAAGTTCTGGACTTAGGGAGTTTTTCAGCTGCCTGAAATAGTACCGGAAAGCGTGCCAAATGTAAAGCGACGATACACCCCTAAATCATTGAATTCTAATGAGATCTTTTAAATTTTTAGGTGACATTGGGAAAACCTTCGAAAGCCCGTCTTGGAGCCCATGGTTCGGTTGACAGCCGCCCATGTCTGAGGGAAAAGAAATGCCATGCAAAGCGTGATCGCGGCGATCAAATACTTGACCCTTTGGGGCCGCATCAGCCCGACAAAACCTACTGCTGAAGCCATTGGCGGGGCTGCCGTTGGTTTTCCTTTGGTGGGATTCTTGTTCGGCTTAATGCTCGCGCTAATTCACTATGGCTTGGGTCCTTATCTTGATTCTGAAATTCTCAGTATTTTTTTAGTCGCGGTTCTGTTGGTTGCCACCGGCGGCATTCATCTTGAAGGTAGCAGAAATACTTTCGCTGCGCTTTGCGCCGTAAATTCTCCCGCCGATCGGCCGCAGGATAATCTCTGGGGTCTGGTCGCGATCGTTTTTGTCATATTGTTCAAGACCGGCGCCATCAACGTGATCGATGACAAACTCACTTTGAGCTTACTCCTTACCCCTGTTTTGGCCCGCTGGGCGCTAGTGGTTTTCATTTACGGTTACCACGATCGTTGCGAGGAAACGCCGCGGCGAATCGCCGAGAACGTTCGCTTCTGGCATCTGCTCGTGACCACGGTGGCAATTCTCGGCCTGGCATTTTACTTATTGGGTCGCAAAGGACTCTGGATCGGCCTCGCCCTGTCGATCGTGACACTGCTCGTAAGAAGCCTGTTGCATCGCCGCCATGCCGTCCTCACCCACGACAACTTTGGCGCGGTCATCGAGCTCGGCGAAATGCTCAGCTTAATCTTGTTGGCTTCGCTTTGATGTGGGAAAGTTTTGTCACGCTCGATGGACGTCTTTAGGCCACTTTCTCCTGTCGTTCCGGTATTTCTGCTGATCGCCGCCGGTTTCACTTTTGCCCACTGGAAAAAAATCAGTCTCGCCTCCGTCACTGAAATCATCGTCTATATGGGTACGCCTTCGTTGGTCTTCAGTTCGTTGGTGAGTAGGCCGATCTACGCCGACGATTTGGCGATACTCGCGAGCGGCATTGTCACTATTTATGCGGGAGTCGGCCTCTTGGTCTGGTTCTACTTCATGATTTTCCGTTTTCACTCACGCGGCTTTGCCCTGCCAACTTTGTTTATGAACGCCGGCAATATGGGTATACCGCTGTCGCTTTTCGCCTTCGGCCAACCCGGTTTGCAGCGCGCCACGCTGTTACTCGTGATGTGCACTTTTTTGCAGCACTCACTGGGAATTTATATCTTGCAGGGCCGCGGTAACTGGATGGAAATTTTTCGTCTGCCGTTGATCTACGCGACGCTCGCTGGGCTGGCGTTTAATTTACTGCAGATCAAACTGCCTGAACTCCTGCTCCAACCCATAGCGATGCTCGGCCAAGCGACCATTCCAATCATGCTGATCAGCCTGGGTTACCGGCTCCATGAAGTCGATTCGCTGCAATGGGGCCACGCCCTTGGCGGCGCACTGTTGCGCATCTTTGGCGGCTTCGCAGCGGCCAACGTTGCCGTGCTGCTGATCGGCGCCCAAGGCGTCAACCGCCAAGTGTTGCTCCTCTACGGCGCGCTCCCGGCGGCGGTGATTAATTTCGTTCTGACGGAAAAATATCGCCAAGATCCCGGCCTCGCCGCTTCCATCGTTGTGATCAGCACGTTTATTTCTGTGTTAACAATTCCACTGGTGTTTTGGCTGATTCTGTAAATACGTTTCTGATCGCCTGACGCCATGAATGCGCAAACTGTGCCACGCCACTCTTGACACGAATCAGCGCTCGTTATAATTTTCGCTTACATTAATTTTTGCTCTAGGGCCACAGGGAAGTCCGGTGCGAATCCGGCGCGGTCCCGCCACTGTGATGGCCACGAAAGCCGCAACCCAGCCACTATCCTGAGACGAATCGAAGGATGGGAAGGCGCGGCGAGTAGATAAAAGCCTAAGTCAGGAAACCTACCTGGAGCATTTAACCGGCCTCTCCGGAGAAGAGAGAAAGGTTGCTCGATCTTTCCCGTCAACTTTTTGAGGCCAGTAGTGAGCTCGGATGAAGCTGGCACTATTTTTTTCTCTATCGTTAGTTCTGCATGCGGCGGCCTTTCTCGTTCCTGTTTCATTGAACGGACGCGCGACGGACCGTGCCATCACGGTCACAATCTTGCCGCTCGATACCGCAACCGAGCAGAGCGGCGGCGCGCAAGTCGCAGCAAAGCGGGTCGGTTCAAAGAAACCAGGCGCGGCAATCTCGAATGACCAGCCCGGCGATTATGCGCCAAGCCGGACTCCCCTCACGCCGGATAAACTCCTTGTCGATGCCCCATCGGATGTCGCTGACAAGAGCGTAGCGTCCATCGCCGGCGCATTAATGGCTGGCGTTTCTAATAGCAGCGGCGACCTTGCAACAGGTAGTAGCCAAGTCGGCGGGAACGGTTTAGGCGCGGCACCATTGGGCCCCGGTTCTGGCAATGGTGAAGGTTCCGCAACGGGTCAAGCTGGAATAACACGCACCCAAGCCCGCTATCGTGAAACCCCTCAACCGCATTACCCTGACATCGCTCGGCGTGAAGGCAAAGAAGGCCGAGTGCTTTTGCGTGTGCTCATCGATGAAGAGGGGCGGACCAAAGCCATCGAGGTTAATGCCAGCTCTGGCCACGGTATGCTCGACCAAGCTGCAACTGAAGCGATCAAGAAGTGGCGATTTGTCCCGGCTCGGGCCGATGGCAAGCCGGTCGAAACTTGGGTCAAGGTTCCCATCGACTTTCAGCTTTCCAACGCCAAACCGTGAGCAACTCAAGGAGGCAATAGAAGTTAATCATATCAACCGCAGAGCGAACTAAGGGAAAGAGGTGACTCTCACCCCGCACACACCAAGCCCACGGCCAATTTTGGATATTTGTCCGCGGCGCCGCTTTTGGATTTTCCATTGGGCTGCTAATCCAAAATGGGTTGGGGAGGTTTGGCGGTTGCTAGAGAATTCCTCTGCTGCCCCGCAACTGTAAGAGCTACGAAAGCTGCACCAAAGTCACTGTCCTGAGCCCGGTCGAAGGATGGGAAGACGCAGCCAATAGGTTTGACGCTCAAGCCAGGAGACCTGTCCGCTCCGCCACAACATTCCCCTTTCGCGGGAGAAGGAGGGTTTCATGAAAGTTCGAGGTTTAGTCTTACTATTTTTGCTGGTCTCTCCGGCAGTCCTACATTCCCAAGATACGCTGCCACCCGTCGTCGTTTCGTCAACGCGCTTGCGCGATGTCGAGCAACCGGCGCTCCAAGTGCCCGGCAAAGTCATCGTCGTCACCGGAGAGGAAATCGAAAAACTTGGTGCCAGGACGATTCAAGAAGTTTTGGAATATCAAACCGGGATCGTCGCCTTCGACGCCGTCGGCAGCGAGTTTCAGAAAACCATCGACTTGCGCGGCTTTAACGGCCAGCCGGTCTCGGCGACCAGCGTTTTTGTCGACGGCGTGAGAATCAACGAGCCGGATTTCAACACTATCAACTTCGACCTGATTCCGATCGAAGCCATCGACCGGATTGAAATCCTGCTGGGCACGGCAACCGTCTTCGGCCGCAACGCGCTTGGCGGCGTAATTAACATCACGACTAAACGCGGCCGCAGCGACCGCGCGCATTTTGGTTTTGACATCGGCGGTGGAAGTTTTGGCCGGCAAAAGTATTCATTTAATTCGGACGGACCGCTGCCGCTGGCGAATTTCGATTACTACTTTGGCGTGACCCGTGAATTGACGAATGGCTTTCGCGAGGAGTTTAATTCGCGCCACGCCGGCGCGGGTATCACCCGCCTACTGGCGAAGCTCGGCTACCGTCTAGGTGAAAATACCGACGCGAGCCTTGCTTACACGCGCGTACTCGACAACATCAGCCAAGCGGGTTCGTTGCCGGCGAGCCGCCTACGCATCGACCGTAATGACAACCTCACTCCCGGCGATCACTCGGCGAGCAATCTGCACCAAGTGGCGTTGAATCTGAAGCAAAAGCTCACCGCCGGCTTCTCCGCCGCGCTAAACGGCTTTTTCCGGAGCAACGATGTGGAGCTCTTCACGCGCGGGTTGAGCAGCGAGTCAACACTAAAGACGGACACAACCTCCGGCGGCACCACCCTACAGGCGAGCCATGAAGGCGCGATCCTCGAACGAAAAAATCTTTTGACCCTCGGGTTTGAGTATAGCCGCAACAGTTTTCAAACCGTCAACATGGGCGTTTTCTTGCCGGCTTTTACATTTCAAAATCGCCAGTCGACCAAAGAGGACGTCTTCGGTGTATATCTGAGCGACAGTTTTCACCTCTTCGATTCGACGGTTTTAAATGCCGGTCTGCGCTACGATTGGGATCGCTTCAACTTCACCGACAAAATCGATCCGACATTGAGCGGGCAAAAATCCTACCACCGCGTCAGTCCGAAGGCTGGGCTCGTTTATAGTCCGATGAAAACTTTGAGTCTGTCGTTTAGCTATTCAGAAGGCGTGCGCATACCGACGGTCGACGAGATCTTCGCCCAAGGTCCGTTTGGGTCCAATCTGGCGCTGACGACGATGAAGAGCCGCAACTTCGAGCTCGGCGCCAAAGGTCATATGCAAGATTGGCTCGATGCCTCGCTAGCGCTCTTTTACACGCCGGTGCGCGATGAAATACTTTTTGTGGTTACTGACCCGATCAATTTCTTTGGCCGCAACGAAAATATTGCCCGCACGCTGCGCCGCGGCATCGAACTTTCGATAAAAGCTCGTTATCAAAAATGGCTCGATGGCTTCATCAACTACACGCTGACCAAAGCAACTTTCGAAACCGACGTGCTGCTGTTTTCCGGCCAGGTGCGCAAGGGCAACGAGCTGCCGCTGGTGCCGCGTCATCGCATCGGTCTCGGCGTCAATGCTTATCCCATCGATGGCTTGACGCTCTCTTTGTTCGGTAACTACGTCGGTGAGCAATTCATGGTAGGGGACGAACCCAATCACACCAATAAAGTCGCTAACTATTTTGTCCTCAACAGCCGCATCGCCTATCAGTGGAAACAGATTACCGGCTATGTGAAACTCAATAACTTGACCGATCGCAAATATTCGACCTCCGGCATATTGGTCAACGAGCCGTTCCGCGTCCCGGCGCCGGGATTCAACGTTTTTGCCGGGCTGTCATTTCGCTATTAGAGAAAGAGATTTGCGATCGGTCGGCGTTTCACTCCGGATTCCGCGGTTGAAGTCAGAACCTCGGTAGAGCGAGTTATGAGCCTGGAGTCGCGAAGGCACCCAACGGTAATGTTTCAAAGTCTTTTTTACTACTCGGCAAACCGTCGCAGGGTGCTTGATCAATCCACGGATGGCAACCCTGCTCGCCGACCGCTTAGAGGTAGAACCGCTTTGCCTGCGCGGCGGAAGGCTCGCACCTCGCTCTTCACGTCACTTTCAACTGCGCAATCCGGGTTCATAGCAGGTCTGAATCAATCGCGCGTTCGCAGCATGGGGCGGAGATTGGCGCTTTCTGTCTTTGCGCTCTTTCTGAGCGCAGGCCTGAGCGCTCTGGCAGATGAACGCACGATCGTTGACGATCTAGGCTTCAAAGTCATTGTGAAACGCGATATCCGCAGGGTGGTGTCGTTGGTGCCGACCAATTCGGAGATGGTTTGTTTGTTG
>JAERMN010000562.1 GCA_016844625.1 Deltaproteobacteria bacterium | reverse complement strand
GGCGCCGGCGGCTTGGGCGGGAAAGCTCATCAGCACGCGCGTGCCGACGTTGGGCGTGCTGCTGATTTCCAATTTGCCGCCGATGATTTCGGCCATGCGGCGCGCCACCGTGAGCCCGAGACCGAGACCGGAAAAAGACCTGATCGACGAGTTGTCTGCCTGATGAAACGGTTCGAAAATCGTATCGATCTTGTTCTCCTCGATACCGGTGCCGGTGTCGGTGACTTCAAACACCACGCTGCTGCGCCCCGATGACGGCTGCACGCGCACCGTCACGCTCCCCTCGCTGGTAAATTTAACCGCGTTATTGAACACGTTCTGAAACACGCGCTCGACCTTGGAGCGGTCACTGACGATGGCAACGCCGCTCTCGGCGATTTCCACATTGACCGTCAACCCTTTGTCCTGAATGCCCTTCTCATACCGCTTGACGGTTTCATTGACGATGTCACGAGCATCGAACTGCTCGATATTGGCGCTGCTATCGCCAGCGTTGAGCGAAGTCATCCACAGCACGTTGTCGATCAGTTCGAGCAGCTCCTCGGAATTTCGGTACACGGTCTCGAGAATCTTTTGCTGCTCCTCGCTCAGCTTCCCGATTACTTGATTGAGCAATAGGTAGACAAAGCCGACGACCACGCTCAGCGGTGTTCTCAGCTCATGGGATACGTTCGATAAGAAATCTGATTTCACCTGGCGCAGCCGCGCCTTGGCGTTGCGCCGTTCGAGCCCGCGCCGCACCAACGACAAGATATGATTGACATCGAAAGGCTTGGAGATGTAGTCGAAGGCACCGAGTCGAAGGCCTTCGATGGCGGTGTCTAGCGACCCGTAGCCGGTAATGATGATCGCTTCGATGTCCGGATCATGTTCTTTAACTTTTTCCAGAACGTTGATTCCGGTGAGACCGGGCATCTTGAGATCCAACGTCACCAAATCGACAGGAATCTCTTTGAGCATCTCAATGGCTTGAGCGCCGCGGTCAGCCACGTGCACCGTGTAGTAGGGATTGAGAATCATTTTGAGTGATTCGCGCGGACCCATTTCATCATCAACAATCAGGATATGGGGCTTGCTGGTTTCCATATCGCCTGGAAATAGCAAGCCGTATGCCACTCCAGGAATGATGGCAACCAGAGGAATTTAAAGGAGAGTTAGTAGTCGAAGGGGACAACAGGAAGCTTTAGAGGAACAGAATTGTCCAACTATGGCGATAATTTCACCTCGTCGTCGACATCGTTGGGATCGAGGATGTTGAGCTTTTCGATGCGGTACTTCAAGATTCTGCGGCTCGTGCCCAACAACGATGCCGCCTTGGTTTGATTGAAACCGGTGCGTTGCAGCGCCTTGACGATCAAGTCGCGCTCGAACTCATCGACGGCATCGCTGAGCGGCCGGGAGCCGCTCAAAACATCCTCTTTAAGCGTCGCGGTTTGATCGCTGGAGCGCATCCCCGCTGGCAGATCGCGCAGCATGATGGTTTCGTGCGGCGTCAAGATCGTCACCCGTTCGATTAAGTTTTCGAGCTCGCGAATGTTACCCGGCCAGGGATATAGGGTTAAGAAATCGACCACTTCCGGTGACAGACTTTTGGTCGCGATGGAATGTTCCTGCGCCTTTAGGCGCAAAAAATGATCGAGCAAAAGCGCGATATCGTCACGCCGTTCTCTCAGCGGCGGCAAAAACAGCGAGATCACGTTGAGCCGGTAAAACAGATCCTGACGAAACTCGGCGTGCTTGGCCAACTGTTCGAGGTCGCGGTTGCTGGCCGCGATCACGCGCACATCGACTTTGATTTCCTCGGTGCCGCCCAGGCGGCTAAAAGTCTCCTGCTCGATGGCGCGCAGGAACTTCGCCTGGGTGCCAAGATTGAGCTCGCCGATCTCGTCGAGAAATAATGTCCCGCTATGGGCGAGCTCGAAGCGGCCGAGCTTTTTCTGCGACGCATTGGTAAATGCGCCGCGCTCGTAGCCGAACAATTCGCTTTCGATCAAAGTGTCCGGCAGCGCCGCGCAATTGATCACGACGAACGGTTTAGCGCGCCGGTCGCTATTGTAGTGGATCGCCCGAGCGATGAGTTCCTTGCCCGTGCCGCTCTCCCCGGTGATCAAAACCGTGCTTTTCTTTGCCGACTTCTTCTTTGAGCCGCTCCAACTCACGGGACAGTTGAACTTTTTCTAGCGCATGCTCGACCCGAAGCCTAAGTTCCTCGACATCGAACGGTTTGGTAACGTAGTCGAATGCGCCGGTTCCCTTGGCTGCGAATGCCGTGCGCGCCGTGTTGAGGCCAGTCAGCATGATTACCTGGCAGTCGGGATGGATCGATTTGATTTGCTTGAGCACCGCCAGTCCATCGGCACCCGGCATCATAATGTCCAATAGGACAGCATCGGGTTTCTCATCGGTGACCTTTTGAATCGCGTCATCGGCGGACGGCGCTTCAAGAACGCGATAGGTCTTATTAAAAACCAGCTGCAAGGACTGCCGCACCCCAGCCTCATCGTCAACCACCAACAATAAAGGCTGGCTCATATCAAGTTTCTTTTCCGTGCTCTCCAATCGGGAACTCCAATCTCATATGATCTTTTTCTGGGTCGGATTGATCGATGGCGAGACTGCCACCGTTTCTCTCGACCAGCTGCTTGGCCAACAAGATTCGCAGCGGCAGGATGCCCGCATGGGGCTCGCCCCAAGCGCCGCCAAGATAATGGGTGATCGACGACACCCTTGCGCCCTCACGCAGGTAAGCCAGGGTCACAACCCCGGCTCGGGCGCTGTCGATCTCGATCTCGCTGCCCATTTTTGCTTCGGACAGCGCGGCTAAAAAAAGGTTTTTCAAGATGTAACCGAGATGCGACTCGTCGGCGCTAATGTCGTGGCCAGCGCCATCGCCCGTCCATACGAAACGAGTCTGCCGTTTGGCGGCTTCATGGTGGAGATCAATGGCCGCTGTGCGCAGCCTTTCTCCAAGGGATATTTTCGTGCGCTTAGGCCTGGAGAAATCGGCGAATTCGATCATCACTTCCAAGAGATCGTCCATGCGTTCGATGTCGGCGCCGACGATCTCCTGAAAACGGGCGCGAAAGTTCTCGTCCTCATAGCGGTCGCCGAGCAATTGCGCGAAGGTCTTGATCGTCACCATCGGATTCTTAAGCTCATGCGCGATCTCATGGATCAAGACGCTCACGTCCAGCATTTTACCATGTCCGTTAGCCGAACTGTTCGCAGATATCGGGCCGGTATAGACCTGAAGTCTCGGCTGGTCGAATTGAGGATTCATCGCCGTGTCAGACTCCACCGCAGGGGAAAAAGCTCCTAGCGACGCGCCTTGTGCGTCGCCCCGGAAATCAAAAACCAAATCGCTCGCCTCAATCCGCCCCCCACCGCACACAGCCAGGGTCCGGGCGATCACCGTTTCCATCTCATTGAGGTTGCCAAACCAGAGATAATTCATCATCTGACTGACCGCTTGCGGTGAAAATTCCGGGGCGCTTACTGACAGCATCGCCGCATAACGACCCGCGAACCAGCCGGCGAGCGCCGGGATGTCCTCACAGCGCTGGCGCAAAGGCAACAGTTTAAGCGTCAACGTCGCCAACTTGTAATAAAGAGTTTCGAGAAACTCACCACGATAAACGCGCTCCAACAAATCGCCGTTCGCAGTCGTCAGATAGCGCAGCGGACCGACTTTTTCTTCCTGTTCCTCCAAAAAATCAAGCAGCAGCGACTGCGATGTCGGCAAGCTTTTGTCGAGATTCTCGACAAGCAACGTTGGCGCCGCGCCGTTGATCATTCGCTGCGCGGAAATTTCAACTCGCTTTTGTGCCAAATAATCCGCGCTCACATCGGCGGCATTCAGATATGCTGGGAAGCCAGGTTTCACTTGTAACGCGCGAATCCCGCGCGCAACCCGTTCCTGGCCGCAGCCCATTTCGCCAAAAACCAAAAGCGGCAAGTGCGTAGCGGAGAATCGTTGCACCAAGCTGGCCGTGCTGCGGCTGACGTAAGGATAGGCAATGTAGCGCGACAGATCGCGCGGCTTCTCGTCGTGAACAAAAGCGCGAAGCTGCGTTGATCCCGCGCGCCGTGCCAATAACTCGCCAACCCGTTCATGCAACTCATGGGGATTAAACGGCTTGATCAGGCATGTGATCTGGCCGTGTGCAGTGATTGCGCGCGCGGTAGACTTGGTGTCGACCAAAAAAAGCACGGCGAACGGCAGTTGCGCTGCGAGCCGCACCAAATTGCCCGCCTCAGCGCCGAAGTGTGGCGCGACACCGAGAATCAATAAATCAATCGGTTCAGCGGAAGCTTCAACAAACGGCAACTCACCGGTTCCGAGGGATCTTTTTGAGACGATGAATTCACGTCCCAAGATCAGCGCAAGCGTCTCCCGAATGACTTCCGATTCATCAATGACTAAGATTCGCTTCATTCACTTGCGCGTGACTGTTGGCAGCCGGCCGTATGGGTTTTGCCACTGGCACATGGACAAAGAACGACGTCCCTTTTCCAACCGTACTTTCAACCGTTACAAATCCCCCATGTTCCTGTACGATTTGATGGGACACCGCGAGACCAAGACCGCTACCCTCATCCTTGCTGGTGAAAAATGGATCGAAGATATGTTGCAGGCTCTCTTCGGGAATTCCAATACCATTATCTTTCACCTCGATCTGAACGAACTCACCCGCGGGTCCGATCCCGTTCTTGCTGATCGCACGGCTCATGAGAGTGACCTTCCCGGCCCCTTTCATCGCTTGGATCGCGTTCAAAATGAGGTTCATAAATACCTGCTTCATCTGCTCTCTGTCAATCCACACCTTGGGTAAGTCCGCGCCGAATTCGCGGGAAATTTCCACGCCCTTCTCCTTCGCCTGGCTTTCGAGAATGCGCGCGATATTATCGATGACATCGTTGACGTTTTCCGACGCGACATTGGGTTTGGATGGCCGTGCAAAGCTCAAGAGGTCGTTAATTAGACCACAAATCCGGTCGACTTCCTTAAGCGCGAGCGCTTGGAACCCCTCGCGGAATTCCGGGTCG
>JAERMN010000561.1 GCA_016844625.1 Deltaproteobacteria bacterium | reverse complement strand
CCATCGATTTGATCCCGGACTTTATCCCCGTGTTGGGTTACTTGGACGATCTACTGTTGCTACCGCTGGGAATTTATTTAGCGTTGAAACTGATGCCTGGGGAAGTTCTTATCGATGCCCGACGCAGAGCCGCTAAGACACCCAGCAATTTGCCGAAGAGCTGGCCCGCGGCTCTGATCATAGCTACCCTATGGTTCATTGCCATGGTTGTCGTGGCAATCATGGTCGCACGCTTCCTCAACATTGAAACACAGGTCTTGATCGGCGCATAAACGTAATCCGCTTATAGCGCTAATTTAAATCGGGATGTTTCTTATGCCACTTTGCCGCTTGTTCGTAAGCATGGCCGACTTGAAACACCCTGCTTTCTTCGAACGGCGCGCCGACGATTTGCATGCCGATCGGCAATCCAGCCGCGGAGAAGCCGCAGCAGATACTCATCGCCGGTAATCCGGTAACGTTGAAGGGGATCGTGCGCGAAGCCTTGCTGACACTCTTCGATGGTCTGCGCCGGCGTGCCGACGGTTGGCGCGACAATCACGTCGACTCTGTCGAAAGCCGCTTCGAACGCTGCCGTAATCAAGCGCCTGACGCGCTGCGCCGTCACATAAGTATCGGCGGGAATCAGCAGCGCTTTGATATGGCGGTAAAGCAGCGACGGACTATAGTCGCGCGGACTATTTTTCAGGAACTCATGGGCGGTGGCGACGTTCTCGACGCGGCTGGTCGCGACTTGCACCGCGGCGATCAAGTTGGTGTAAGGGATGTCGAGCCGGACGATTTTCATCCCTAACGATCTCAACTGACCGACCGCGGTTTCGAGCGCGCCTCTCACTTCCGCGCTCATGAATTCGTCAAAATAGCCCTGCACCAAGCCGACGCGCAGTCCTTTGACCGGCTTGCCGATGGCGCGCAGATAATTCACCACCGGCTCGCGCGAACAAAGCGGATCTTTCGGATCGGCGCCGGCAATAGCGTTTAGAATCAAGGCGCAATCTTTCACTGTCTTGGCGAACGGGCCGAAATGATCGGTGGAAAAACCGCCGGTGCCGAGCACGCCGCCGTAACGGCTCACTCTCCCATGCGTCGCTTTCAAACCGACCACGCCGCAGAGCGAAGCGGGATGGCGCACGGAGCCGGCATTATCCGTGCCGATGGAGCCGAGACAAAGGCTGGCGGCCACTGACGCGGCGGAACCGCCGCTCGAACCGCCGGCGATGCGCGTCACATCCCACGGATTGGCGGTCGTGCCGTAGTAGGGATTGATCGTCGTGCTGCCCGACGCCCACTCATGCATGTTGGTCTTGCCAAGAATGACGGCACCCGCACCTTTCAACTTCTCCACTACCGTTGCATCGAATCCAGGAACCCAATGGGCGAGTTGTTTTGAGCCCGCGGTGGTTTTCACGCCGCGCGTCGCCAAGTTGTCTTTGATCGAAAATGGAACACCGTGCAGCGGCCCACGCCACCAACCATTCCGCAGCTCGCGGTCGAGCCCGCGCGCCTGCTTGAGCGCGCCGTCCGCAGTAATCGTCTGGTAAGCGTTGAGCCGTGGATTGCAGCGCTCGATCCGCTCGAGAAAATTTTTCGTCAATTCTAACACCGAGATTTTTTTCGCTCTGATCTTGGCCGCGATCTCGGCGATGGTCAGCTGGTCGAGTTCGAGACCATTCATTTGCGCCCTCTTTTCTTGCTCGCAAGTCGTCGAGTTTTCGCGATGCCCATGATCGGCCGGGTTTGCCCTAGCGCGACCTCGTAGAGACAAGCGAGCATTTTTTCGGCCGCGGCCGCTTCGCGGGCGATCAGCTGAATTTCCTCTTCCGTGAGATGCAAACCATATTGAGCGTCAATGCGCCGCACCTGTTCGACCATGACGAACCTCCTCGGTGATCGGCACAGCTATACTGCGGCGATCCGGTGAAGTCTAGATCAAAGCTGGCTGGAGTGTTGGAGAAATGGAACGTTTGAGTAATGCAAAGTATGCCGGTCAATCGTGCTTAACTACCGGCCGTTGCTCTTCCAGATGCGCGCGAGACCTTCGGGACTCACAGTGACCATTCGGCCAGGCTGGCTGAACATGACTTTGGCGATCGATGATGAGATTTCTTTGCCGAACAAACAGAGTTGATTGCCCTTCTTGCCGTTAGCCCAAGTGGCGAATTCATCCGGCGTCGGATTATGCCCCAACTCCGCCGCACAGCGGCGCACGATGAAGCCCAGCATCATCTTCGAGTCATCGTTTTTGTTATTCGCGGGATTGGCCATCGATAGAATCTATAAAAAATGTTTGCTTCGGTTGCAAGTCCGAACGGCACAATTTGCCGATTCGCCACTACTCGAATAAGGTCGAGCCAGGGTTGCGTAATCGAATCGACATGGTTTAAACCGAGTACCTATGGTCAGCCGGATAATGATCACTGCCGGGACGCTGTTTATCACCCTGTCCTTCGTCGAGCTGTATTCCGCGCGCGCGCAGGTCACGAAACTCACCGTCGCCTATGCTTCTCCGGCGGCCACATTCTCTCCCGGCTGGATCGCCAAGCGGGAAGGCCTCTTTGCCAAATACAATCTCGATGTGGAAATGGTGTTGATGCAAGGCCCGTCGACTTACATGCCGGCGTTGGCCAGCGGCAATATCCAAGTGATGTACGGCGGCGGCACGGCGATCTCGCGTGCCATCGGCACCGGTGGTTTCGACTTGGTCGTGCTGGCGACCGAGACGCGCTACGTGCCCATGCGCTTGATGGTGCTTCCCTCAATCCGCAATCCGTTAGATTTGAAAGGCAAGAAGCTCGGTGTCGGCCGCGCCGGTCTCGATGAATATGCCGCGCTACTTTACCTCGAAAGAGTCGGGTTAGTTCCGGGCAAAGACACACAAATTGTCTACATGGCCGGCGGTATCCCAAACCGGGCCACCGCCATGAAGCAAGGACTGGTCGACGGCGTGATCGTCAACCCGCCCAACGAGTACGAACTCGAAAAAGCCGGCTATCATGAGCTGGCGAACTTTCTCGAATACAAGATGCCCTACGCCGGCGTGCCGCAGACCGTCACGAAAACCTTCCGAGATCGCAATCGCAAGGCGGTTGAAGACTACATAACGGCGATCGTTGAGGCGATACAGATTTTTCGCGCCAATCGCGAGATCGGCTACAAAGCGATTGTCGAAGCGACCCGCCAAAGAGACCCGGTGATTCTCGAACGCACCTACGATTCCTACTCGAAGCAGTACGACGCGATTAATGGCCTGCCGTTTCCCTGGCAAGCCGGCATTGAAGGCATGATCACCGGTTTCCACGAGCGATTTAATCCCCAGGGAATCAAGAACCGCGACGCGAGACCTTATCTAGATCCGTCCTTTGTGCAGAAAGCAGCTGAGCGGTTAAAATTGGAGAG
>JAERMN010000560.1 GCA_016844625.1 Deltaproteobacteria bacterium | reverse complement strand
TTCTTTAAGTTCGCGCATCTCCTCTTCGACTTTAGCCCAGACCTGGTCGATATTCAGCCACTCGAAACCAAGATGGGCGGCGCGCCGCGAAATGGACTGTGCGCGCGCCAGCGCCGGCATCGCTTTGGGGACGTTGCCGAGGGCCGATGTGATTGCGCCGTCCTTCTTTTCATTGGCTTTGATCTGCGCGCGCTGTTTGAGCGCGGCCGTGGGATTTTCGGGGAGCGGCTCGCCGGCGAATACATAAGGATGGCGCCGGACGAGTTTTTCGGTTAGCAATTCAATTACGTCTTTGATCGTGAAGCGGCTATCTTCGCTGGCGATCTGGGCGTGAAAAATAACTTGCAGCAAGACATCGCCTAACTCCTCTTTAAGCTTCTTCGTGTCGCTGTCGTCGAGGGCGTCGAGCAATTCGTAAGTCTCTTCCAACAGGCAAGGCTTGAGTGACAAGTGGGTTTGCTCTTTGTCCCACGGGCAGCCGGTCTCGCTGCGCAGCCGTGCCATCACATCTAAGAGTTCGGTGAATTTTTGTTCGGTTTCTCGATCGCTCACTGCCGTGCCTCCGAGTAACAATGGCCGGGCAACTTTTCTCCCAACCGTCGCCGTGGTAAAGCAAGGGGTCGCTTTATAAACGAAACTAGTTCGCGGGCGGGGTATTGACCCCGCTGTTGTATAAATATCGCAAAGGGGATGCTCGCCTCCATTGGAAAACCCCTTTGATGGTTCCACGCTGCGAGCCGCGTGGTCAAATTGAATTCTATAGCAGAGTTAAAGGAGAAAACCATGCCGACTACGACACTCGACGGGATTGAAACTTACTACGAAACCTATGGTTCAGGAACGCCGATCCTGATGTGTGCGCCGGGCGGCTTCGACGCGACGATTGAAAAGTGGCGCGTGGCGAGCGCGTGGACCGGGATCGACGCGCTCCAAGCGCTGGCCGCCGAACATACGGTAATCGTCTACGACCGGCGCGAGTGCGGCCAGTCTGGCGGGCGGGTCGAGCGGCTCGGCTGGGCGACGTACACCAAACACGGCAAAGCGTTGCTCGATCATCTAAAGATCGATTCCGCTTATGTCATGGGCGGCTGCATGGGGTGCTCCGTAGCGTTAGCCTTTGGCGTGCACTATCCGGAAGTGGTCCGTGGTTTGATTCTTCACTGGCCGGTCGGCGGCCATCGGTGGAAAGTGGCAGCGCAAGACCGCTTCATGCGCCATTACAATTTCGCCAAGCACAATGGTTTAAACGCCATTATTGAACGGGCGCGCGACAAGAAAAATTTTTGGCTCGACCCGGAAGCCGGCCCATGGGCCGGCTTGATCGCGCGGGAAAAGTCTTTTGCCGAACGGTTCGCGAGTCAGGACTTGGAGCGTTATCTAGGTCTCATCATTACCAGCGGCCGCACCCTGTTCGACCGCGACACGACAACCGGCGCCGAGCCCGAAGAAGTGATGGGCGTCAAAGCCCCGACATTGATCATCCCCGGCGACGATCCGTCCCACGCGACCTCCGGCGCGCACTATCTTCGCGAGCTTCTGCCGAAAGCCGACTTCTGGAACGTCATGCCGCCGGCGCAGACGACGCACAAGGTTTGCGAGCGCGTGCTGGAGTTTTGCCGATCGTAAATTACTCAACATGCGCAAACGGCGTTCAAGAACGAATCGCATGTTGCGCCGTGAAGTGATGAACGACAGCATTAGCTAAACATCTTCTTGGTGAAATCCTCCGGCGCCAATGGGATACGGCATGGGTAGGCGATTGGGCTGTGGCTCATGCGGTTACGCACTAACATTTCGGTGAATTGAATGCCGATCGCTTTGGTGTTGAGGATCGGGACGCCGGCTTCGGCTTCAATCTCCTCACAGCTAATCGCCCCAGGAAAAACGCGGCCGCCGAGCGGAATGACCACTTCGGCGCCTTCGGATTTGAGCTCTTTGGCGAGCTGGATGACTTTTTGTTTGATCGGTTCGCGGACTTTGGCGAGATCTCCCGTTTCGTACATGTTGAGCGCTTTGATGCCGCTGATGAGCGGCGTTAGACCGTATTCGCGCAGGATGCTGCGCGTGTAGGGGATCATCGATTCGACCAGAATGGTGATGCCGATGCGGTGGGCGAGGCAGGCCGCGACATGGCAGCTAGCTCTCATTATTCCAACGACCGGAATGCGCACGGCGAGCCGCGCTTGTTCGACACCGGGGTCGTAAGTGTTGCTCTGGATCACCGCGTCGAAGCCGGCGCGTTCGGCCTCGACGACTTTCTTGATCAGCGCCGGCACGCGTAGAATATGATGCAGCCCGTTGATCGCGGTCTCTTCCGACAGCCGCTTGTCGACCGCGCCACCGCCTTGATCTTCGGGTTCGGCGAGCACGATCTCGGTGCCGGGCGACGCGTAGCTCTCAAGTTGGCGTTGGTTTTCGTTGTCAAAGCGATCGCGCGATTTGCCGCGCGGCGAATAGGAAAGAAACATGATCTTCATCGACTGCGTGCCTCCCTTGTTTATTTTCTAACAGTTGCGGGATGTGGTTTTGTGAGAGAAGAGTATTCACCACGAAGGACAGGAAGAGCACGAAGGGTTTCGAAGAAGGGCACGGCGCGCCGTGCCCCTATAAGTCAAATTTCCTTCTTGCGTCCTTTGCGCGATGCAAGTTCCTTCACATTCGCTCAGGACCAGCTTTGCGGTTGCCTTTCCGAATCCGAATCTTCTACTCCGTACCCTCTGTCGTTAAATCTTTTCTTCCGACCTTCGTGCTCTTCGTGTCCTTCGTGGTGATAACGGAGTTAGGCCCCTGCACTAGGGCAGCGCAAAAATACTTTTGTACTGCTCGACCACTTGATCGAAGCGTTCGGCCATTCCGGGATCGTTGACGGCGAGCTCTAAGCCTTGCGATAAGCGCGGGTTGGTGGCGGCGATGCCGGGGCG
>JAERMN010000113.1 GCA_016844625.1 Deltaproteobacteria bacterium | reverse complement strand
ACCCGCAAGAACTCGCCGAAGAAATCCGCCTCACGGTCATCCACGAAATCGCCCACTACTTCGGCATGGACGACGACGAGATCGAGGATTTGGGCTACTAATTTGTTTCGAGTTCCGAGTCTCGCGTTCGTCCCCTAACCCGAAACCCGAAACGATTTAGTCGCGGATGTCTTGCAGAAACCACTCGGTCGGTAGCTCGCGGCCGACTTTGTGTTGCTTAGCCAACTCGACGACTTTTCCGGCGCAAGCGGCGAACTGAAGTCCCTGTGTGCCGGCGTTGATGAAAAAGGTCACTTGTTGGTTATGGGTTCGGCCTGGAACCTTGCCGGCTCCATTGCCGTGCAAGCGGACCATGCCTTCGTCCATCGCTTCGATCGTGTTCTTGCCTAGCTTTACCGACAGATCGCATCGTTTGATCACCTTGGGGCCGACCTCGCAGGCACGCACGCAGGTAATATGCGCGCCCTCTTTGAGCCATTCGGGGTTGTCGAAAACAGTTTGCGTGGAATCCGTGCAGGTCGCTACGATGTCGGACTCGCGCACGACTTTTTCCGGTGCGTCGACCGCGACTACTTCGATGTCTAACTTGCCGGTCATTTCTTGAGCGAAGCGCTCACGATTTACCTTGGTGGGACTAAAGACTTTGACGCGCCGCAATTTGCGCACCTCGTAGAAGGCCTCTAAGTAACTGCGCGCCATGCCGCCGGAACCGAAGATGCCCACGTCGCAGGCGTCTTCGCGGGCGAGATATTTCACGCCCAACCCGGCACAACCGCCCACCCGCATATGTTGGAGCAAGCCATCATTGATCATCGCCAGTGGTTCGCCGTTGCGCACGCTGAAGACCATTACTAGACCACACCAAGTACCCGGCTGCATGCAATACTTTTCTTCGGTCTCGCCGTTGGGCCAGTAAACCACATCCGATTTCATGCGAATCGCGAACACGCCAATCTTGCGGCTCGCCCCTTCCATCGTCCCCCAACGGTAATAACCGTCGGGCCGCTCGCAGGGCATCCACAAATCCAAACGCGGCCGGTACACCGCGTCGCCCTTAAGCAAATCATCGTAACCGTCCTCCAGCGCGGCAAGACAGTCTTTCATGGTAAATAGTTTTTCGACTTCTTGGTTGTTGATCAGCAGCATCCTAAACCCTCCCTAAATTCTAAGTCATATCGACGCCAGCAATGGCATGGAGCCGTGAAAAACTTATACGCCCTGGTTAACTGGACAATCAAGCCGGAGGCCAGCGAAAAAATTGCCATTCCCGATACGCTTCAAATAAACCAAGCCACTTCGCGGCCGGGGTATTGCCCCCGGCGCCTATTAAAATATCGCAAAGGGGATGCTCGCCCCCTTTGGAAACCCCATTTAACGGTTCCGCGCTGAAATCAGCGTGGTCAACAATAAATAACGCTCCTTGCGAACATTTCTGTGCAATGATTCCAGTGTTATCCAACGCCATGAATCTCCGAGATGCCAAGACTGCCAACTTTCTTTGGATTTGAGAGTGCATTGCCGGCGACAGGCGGAGTTCTCGGAATCGATCTAACTGGCATCGATGTTGCTCCTCCCTTGCTCGCTCCAACAGGAAGTGCCCCATGCGTCAGATCGTTACCATCGCCCTCACCGCCGTCCTGCTTCATGCCGTCAATACCTATGCCGACAACGCCCTGCTGTCGCAAGAAAAACTCACCGACGCGTCGAGCCTGCACCAACGAGCGATGAATCATCTCAAACAAGGCGATCGCCAAATGGCGACGGAAGATCTAAGTGAAGCGATCCGGCTCAATTCCTATTATGTCCAGGCATACTATGTTCGCGGCAATCTCTACGCCGAAGCCAAGCAGTTTGACCGCGCCATCGAAGATTATGATCGAGCGATCGCGCTCGATGCCGCTTTCGCCGAGGGGTTCCATCAGCGCGGTTTGGCGCACTGGAGCCGAGGGGAGTTCAAAAAAGCGATCCTAGACTTTGACAAATTGATTGTCCTGGAGCCGATAAATGGCGCCGCCTATCGCGATCGCGGCAACACCCACCGCGACCGCGGCGACTATGATCAAGCCGTGGAGGATTACCAGCAGGCGATGCGCTTAGGCCAAACTGTCAACGATCCATACTTGTTGGCGCATTTGTTATTTTTCCAAGGCCGCTTCGCCCTGAGCGCGCAAACGCTGCATACTTATATCAAAGCCAACCCAGGCGACCGTAACGCCGCCCTGTGGCGCTACCTGGCATCGGCCAAGGCCAACGGTCCGTCAGCCGCGACACGCGAACTCGCCGAACAGTCGGCTAGATTGACCGACAAGCGTTGGCCCGCCGCGGTGATGGATTTCTACCTTGGCAAGATCGGCGAACAGAGTATGTACGCCGCTGCTGGCGGCGATGACGAAGCCAAGAGCGCCGAGCAGAATTGCGAAGCCCACTTCTACGCCGCCCAAGCAAAACTACTGCAGGGAACAAACGATGCGGCGATCGAGCTGCTCCAAGCGGCGTATCAGAATTGCCCGCACACCACCGCGTTTTTTCATGGCGCCAACGCAGAGCTGATCAGACTCGGACGGCAAACGAATTAGATGCCGAGCCGTTCCACGACGCCGCACAACATCAATTCACTCACCATTGAGCCTCTCGGTAATGACGCCGTGAGAAAGAACTCCACCAACGCTGCCGGCACGATCACCAACATCAGTGGATTGTAAGACATCGAACTCCCATTGGCGGCGCCGATTATTCTCCCGGCACTGCCGGATGCGCAAATGTGCGCCTCAGATACTTGACAATTGCTATGACATTCGGAATTCGTTACGCTAACTGATATGAAGATTCCGCGGTATATCGTTTGGTCATTCGATCAGGCGAACAGCCTCGATCTCAGCAAGTCTGGCAACAGAGAGTGGTGGATCAAGCAGGTTTTAATGAATGGCCGAATGGAGGACATCCGTTCGCTCGATCTCGACGAGGTGGAAAGGATACTGCCCGAACTCTATCTGCCAAAACCGATCAAAAAGCTTTGGAGCGACTACTTTGCCAAGCGGAGAACTGCTAACCCCCTTCCAGAAAAAAATCCTTAAGGCGTTTACGGAAATCGAAGAAAGCAAGGCGTTCTACCTCACGGGCGGCACCGCGCTTTCAGTCTTTCACCTGGCGCATCGACTTTCCGAGGATTTTGATCTGTTTACCTCGGACGAACCGTTGATTTCCATCGTGGCGTGAAAATTCAAATCGAAGCTCGAAACTTTAGCCATTCAGGTTCGGGAAATCAGGAACTTCTCAAGTTTCTGGGAAGCGGTTGCGAGTGAGGACGACGAGAGCTTCAAGATTCAACTCGCTTACGATAGTCCTTTTGTGCTTGAGCAACCGATCGAAAAAGATGGTTTACGGATACATAGTTTTGAAGATATCGCCGCCGGCAAACTCCTCGCTCTTTTCGGCCGTGCCGAAGAACGGGACTTTATCGATATTTATTTCATCGTTAAAAATGGCGGTATCTCGCTGGAGCGATTGATCGAATTGGCCAAGAAGAAGGATCCTGACCTCGACGAATATTATCTTGCGGTTGCATTCGCCCAGTCGGAAAAACTTCCTGACGATGCGGCCCAACTCAAAGTTAACCTGCTCAGTCCTATTGACCCGAAAGAAGTGAAAGCCTTTTTCTCGGCGCAAGCCGTGCGGCTCCTCGAAAAACACCAACCATAAGCCGGTAGTCCGGTGGGATGGGATGGGTTGAGTGGAGGGCATCGGAATCTGACGCCTGTCATGACCCTTTTAACAAGCGCGGCCGATACACTGCGTCGCCCTTGAGTAAATCGTCATAGCCGTCCTCCAGCGCGGCGCGGCAGTCTTTCATGGTAAAAGGTTCTTCGACTTCTTGGTTGTTGATCAACAGCATAGAACCCTTCTGCACTTGCCTTACGACAAGGGCTGCCCTTGGCAAAGCTTCGTAGCTAGATATTCACTGAAATCTCCGAATTTGATTTGACAACTCCCGGCCATTGTCGCAAAGATAAGCCGAAATTTGTCCGAGAGGGGAAAACCTTGAAGATTCTCAGATTCAATGACGACTGTATCGGCGTCATCAAAGACGGCAACATGGTCGTGGACGTGAGCGATTGCATCAGCGCGCGCAAGGCTAAGGGGCCGCAGCGCGTCATGGAAGAAATCATCGAGGGTTGGCGCAAGTACCGCAGGCGATTTGAAAAAGTTCTGGCGCAACAGAGTGGTGTGCCGCTTGCTAGCGTGCAACTGCGCAGTCCATTCGCCCGCCCCGGCAAGTTTCTCGCCGCATTTAGCAACTACATCGACCGGCCAGAGCGCACCGCCGATAATTTCCCCAATGAGTATTTTTACAAATCTCCCGATCTCGTCGGACCCGACGGCGAAGTCGAGCTGCGCGACATTCCCGCTTGCGTGGTCTATCAACCCGAAGCCGAGTTTGCCTTCGTGATGGGCAAAACCGCCAAGAACGTGGCGGAGAAGAAAGCCCTCGACTATGTTTTCGGCTATGTGCCGGTTTTTGATATCTCGACGCGCGGCATGGTGCGGCGCACGCAGTTCGTCGGCAAAGGCCAAGGTTCGCACGGCTGCTGCGGCCCGTGGATCATCACCAAGGATGAAATCCCCGATCCGCATAATGTCGTCGTCAAATCTTGGACCAATGGCGAGCCGCGGCAAAATTACAACACCGGTGCCATGGCCCATAAGCTGCCTAACCAGATCGCCTGGCTGTCTAAATTCCTCACGCTCAGCCCCGGCGACATCGTCGCGACGGGAACTTTCCATGAAGGCTTGATGCCGGTGAATGTCGGCGACACCATCGAGATTGAATTTGAAAACATGGGCCGGGCGAAATTCAACATCAAAGGCAACAGCCCGCGCAAAGACGTGCCGTGGCTACCCGGCAAGAACCAGCCGACGCCACCGCCAGGCGGCGGCATGCATGTCGTGTGAAGAATGGGGCAATGGAGTATTGGAGTGATGGTGTAATGGGTTCTCCGAATATCCAACACTCCAGTACTCCAACACTCCATCACTCCACTTCTCTCCGCCGGGTCATTCCCCGCTGCCACGGCAGCAGCCAGCGAACGAGTCCATTAAACAGCTGATTAAGAGTGTAGCCGAGCAGCGCCAGGGCCAGCATGCCGGCGTACATCTGCGCGACTTTGAAGCGGCGCTGGGCGTCGAGGACGAAGTAACCGATGCCATCGGTGCTGCCGACCATTTCCGAAATCACCACGAGAATCAGCATGATCGGTAAACTGACGCGCAGGCCAGTGACGATCTGCGGCGAGCACGCGGGTAAAATCACTTGCCAGATAATCTTGCGCCGCGTGAGGCCAAACGTCCGCGCCGTATTGAGCAAGACCCAGTCGAGGCCGCGCACGCCGTCGAGGGTGTTAAGCAGGATCGGCCACGCGCAGGAAAAAAAGATCACGAAAATCTTCATCTCGTCGCCCAGTCCGAAAAATAGCAGAGCGACCGGGATCACCACCGGCGGCGGCACCGGCCGCAGCATTTCCACAACGACTTCGAACCAGCGATAAACTCGCTGCGACAACCCCATTAAAATCCCCAGCGGGATAAACACGGCGGCAGCGAGAAAATAGCCCACCGCAGCGCGTTTCATGCTGACGAAAATTTGCAGTGGAATCTGCCCGGAAAATACCTGTTCGGAGAAAATTTTGAGAATCTTACTGAGCGGCGGCACGATCAACGGATTGACCCACTCGGCCTGGGCGACCAGCTCCCAGACGACAAGCAGCGCCATTAAGAACAACAAACCGTTGAGCTTTCCGTTTCGCATACTCAAATAAACGAAACCACTGCGCGGCCGGGGTATTGCCCCCGGCCCAATTAAGATGGCCCAAAGGGGATGTTCAACCCCCTTTGGCAACCCCAATTAATGGTTCCACGCTGAATTCAGCGTGGTCAACAACAAATTCAAGTCGGCGAGAAACCGAGACGGTCCAATCCTAGCAAGCGAGAGCCACTTTGCTTTTCCGTCATGCCGGCGCGACCCGGAATCCGGTTTGGCTTTGCCCTTGAACCAAGAACGAACCTGGATGACGGATTTTCGATCCGACTCCGGCGCGAAAATTTTGAGCGTTCGGAGGTTGCCCATCACGCCGCTACCCGCGCCATCATGCCGTGGCGCCAACGCATGGCTTTCGCTTCCAGTATCAAGAAAAGCCGGTTGAGCAGATAGCCCAGCAGCGCCACAACCACGATGCCGGCATACATATTGGCGCTATTCATGCCGCGCTCTTCGTCGAGAATGAAGTAGCCCAACCCTTTGCTGCCGGCGATCATCTCGGCGGTGGTGACGAGGATCAGCGCGATTGATAGGCCAATGCGTAAACCCGTCACGATGTATGGCGAAGCTCCGGGCAGAATGATGTGCCAAAGAATCTGGCCCCGCCCGAGACCGAAAGTCTGCCCAGTATCGATCAGCGTACTGTCGATATTTCGCACGCCGTCGATGGTGTTGATCAGGATCGGCCACAGACTCGCGTAAACCGTCACCGCCACGATCATGGGATCGCCGATACCGAGCAGCAAAATAGCCACCGGAATAATCGCCACCGACGGCATCGGCCGCAAAAGTTCGATCACCGTCGCCAACAAGCCATGCAAAAAGCGAAAATAACCGAGCACCACGCCGAACGTCACAGCCAGCGCCGCGGCGAGCAGATAGCCTTGAAGGAATCGTCCCACGGTGACGGCGAAATGTGCGGCGATCGGCCCAGAGAAAATCGCCTGTGCCAGCGCCGCAAGAATCTGACTGATCGGCGGAAAATAAAGTTGCAACTTCGGCGTCACGCGCGCGCCCAGCTCCCAGACCAGCAGCGCCGCGCCGAGGACAAGCCAGCCGGGCCAGTTAAATTTCTTAAGCTCGTTCATGGCGCGCCCTGATTGCCGATTTGCCGATAGATGTCGTTGCGCAGCTGCATGAAGCGCGCTTCGGCGCGCGTCGTCACTTGATTGCGCGGACGAGGAAAATCGCTTCTCAGTTCTTGGATAATCTGCGACGGCCGCCGGCTGAGCAGCCAGATGCGGTCCGACAGATAGATCGCTTCCTCGATGTCGTGCGTGATAAAAAGAATCGTGGTCTTGAGCTCGGCCCAGAGTCTGAGCAGCGTGTCTTCGAGCTCAAGCCGCGTCAGCGCGTCGAGCGAGCCGAACGGTTCGTCCATCAACAACACTTCGGGTTCGTAGGCGAGCGCGCGGGCGATGGCGACGCGCTGCTGCATGCCGCCGGAGAGCTCCCAGGGATAATGTTTTTCAAAACCTTTAAGACCTACCAGATCGACCAGCGCGCGCGCCTTGTTATCGGCATTGCCGGAATGACTGCCGCGCGCATCGAGACCGAAACGTACGTTGCCGAGCACTGAACGCCAAGCGAACAGCGACTTATTGTATTCCTGGAAGAGCAACACCAAACCGGGAGGCGGCCCGGCAACTTCTTTGCCATTGACGATCACACGGCCCGAGCTTGGCGCCAGCAACCCAGCAATCGACATCAGCAATGTCGTCTTGCCGCACCCAGACGGACCGACGAATGAAACGAACTCACCGGCTTCGACCTGGCAAGTGATGTTGCCGATCGCAACGGTGGTGTCGCCGCTGGATTGCCGGTAGCTTTTCGAAAGATTTTGGATTTCGAGAATCGGCACGGGAGGGGGGTGGAAGGTTGGAGTGATGGAGTATTGGAGTGATGGAGTAATGGGTTTCCCCTCGGCCCAACACTCCATTACTCCATCACTCTAGTACCCCAGGCATTTTTACGCTTTCCGCGCCAGATCGCTTAACACATCTTTCGCTTTCAGCGGGCGGGAAATCATCTTGTACTTGTAGGTTAAATCCATCGTCACTTGAACGTCTTTCTCGTTGATGCCTTTTTCAAACAGCGGCAAGCCGATTTTCCCGGCAAAGTCAGGGTTGAGCCCGGCCCATTTGATCATCGCGGCGCGCGCACCGTCCTTGTCCGCGCGGATCGCATCGACACCCCGGTTGATCGCGCGCACAAACGCTTGACCGGTCTCTTTGTTCTTTTGCAGCCATTTCTCCGACGCGAACCAACTAGCGATCAAAAATCTCGGTAAGACATCGCCCCACGGATTGGACAGCACCCGCGTCTCGGGCCGGCGCGCCGCCACCGCGGCGAAAGGCTCCTGCACGCTGATGGCGTCGACTTTGCCGGCCACCAGCGCCGGCTCCATTTGCGGGAATGGAATCTCAACGAACTTGATCTTGCTCGCGTTGCCGCCGTTCTTGTCAACCCAGGCCAGCGCCATCAGATGGACGATGTTGTTAAGCGTGTTCACCGCGACGGTTTTGCCTTCGAGATCCTTGGCGCTCTTGATAGGAGAATCTTTGCCGACGACGATCGCATGGGTCTCGTTGCTGCCGCGCGCGTTGGTCGCGCCGCCGGCAATAAGTTTGAAGTCGAAACCTTCCACATGCGCCTGATAGAGCGAGATCACGTTGGACCAACCGAACTGCAGGTCGCCCGAGGTCACGCCTTGCACGATCACCGCGCCGCCGGCCATCGGCACGGTTTCCAATTCCAAACCCTCCGCCTTAAAAAATCCTTTTTCCATCGCCATGAACATGGCGGCGTTGTCGACGATCCTCATGTAGCCGAGCTTGCCCTTCGCCTGGGCCCAACTGAAATCGCGCGCGACGGTTAAACCGGCAACGCCAACGGTGATTTTGGTTAAGAAATTACGCCGGGTAAGTCTCATATCTCTCCTCCGTTACTCGACTCCTGA